>CAZKIT010000038.1:0-12235 GCA_964552905.1 uncultured Spirochaetaceae bacterium | reverse complement strand
AGCGGAAAGTTCAGGAGCTACTGGTCCGACACATCCTCATACAAGGCTATTGTTCCGTTCATCAACATGAACTATGCCGGCCTCAGGGAAGCTGTGCTTGAGACTGTCAGCGGAGGGGAAGTATCAGTAGACATTGATGACTTTCAGAACGATGTCGTTTCCTTTGCTTCCCGTGATGATGTTCTGACTTATCTCATACACCTCGGGTACCTTGCCTATAACGAGAAAAAGAAGACAGCATTTATTCCCAATGAGGAGATAAGGCTCGAGATGAACAGTGCGGTGAAGAAGAGAGACTGGAGTGAGCGTACGGCATTCATGGAAAGATCCCAGGCTCTCTTTGAAGCAACCCTCGATAAGAACGGGAAAAAGGTCGCTGAAGACATTGAGAAGATACACAACGACTATGTCTCGTCAATCAAGTACAACGACGAGAACTCACTCTCGGGTGTGCTGACGATAGCATACCTCGCATCCATGGATTACTACTTCAAGCCCATCCGCGAATTCCCTTCCGGCAAAGGGTTTGCAGACTTCGTCTACATTCCGAGAAAGGAATGTGCGGAGGAGTATCCGGCACTTGTCGTCGAACTCAAGTGGAACAAGGATGCCGAGAGCGCAATCGACCAGATAAAGGCGAAGAATTATCCCTCCTCCATAAAGGATTACACGGACAACATTCTCCTTGTCGGCATCAGCTACGATAAGAAGTCCGGTAAGCACGAGTGCATTATCGAAGCCCTCCGACGAACATTCTATACCTGAGGCCTGAATAAGGTTCCTGACGGTTTTGCCACGAGACCTGGAGAAAGACCTATGTCATGCAGATGTCAAAATCTTCTCGGGAAACGATATCTATCCTCCGGTAAGAAGAGTGCTTCGTGAGGATGAAATTCAAGAGAGGGATCAGACATCGCTGATACATCGGCAATATACAGCAGCTTGGGATACAGGCCAATCAGAAGAAATGGTTGACATACAAAATCCGCCAATCCCGATGATACCGAAGAATACCGGCTGTGCATCAGAAGCCGGCTCTATCTTATTCTTTTGTACTTTCTTCCCTTTATCTGTCCGTTGTCCTCGATGAGGCTACTGTCCGCCAGCATCTTCAGAAGCTCTTTTGTCCTTGAAGGTTTCAGATCCAGCATTTCAGAGATAGTCGTCATCGAATACCACCTGTCATCTTTCATGAAATCGAGAATGGCCGTAATCTGCTTCCTACTCTTTTCCGTCTTTGCATTAAGTTTTTCAGCTTCAACGCCGTCTTTTGCTTCCTTATCGGAATAGCTGAGGAATGCCGGATGAATCGGAATACGTACACGTGTCGAGCTCCTGTCTTCATCTGTTATGAATTCGGCAGCAGGAGAACCGTTCTGCCTTAACTTCTCCTGGATTGTAGGTATTCCGGAAGAATGCCCCTCCGTAAGCTGCAGTTCCTTCAGGAATTCACCCAGCCTGCGATTCCGGTAATGACGGGAGACGAATCTCTTTCCTTCCGTTATCGTTTCCTTCGATATGGATCTGTCAAATCCGGGGAAGTTCATAACGTTTATGCAGTCAGGTTCTATTTCGATTATTATCGGCTGGTAGGATGAATAATCCCTGTGATAGAAAGCATTGACGACAACCTCCTCAATGGCCTCATAAGGGTAGTTCTTTATCCTCAGAGCCTCCATCTGCTCCGGAACCTTGATTACAAGTTCCTGGAAGACACTCAGCTTGAAATAGTCCATCGTCTTCTCAATCATCTGAGGAACAGATCCGGTGATAAGAGGAAAGTCGATGCTGTCCCTGGGCGAATTGACGCTGCCGGAAGGGAACTTGGTCATCTGGACATGGGTGTACATGAAGAACCTGTCACAGTGGTCACAGAACATCATCAGAGCAACATTCTGTAGATGACGGGATTCCTTCGGTCCGGAGAAGAGCTGCATATCTTCAAGGACGGCCTCAACTCCGCGCCCCACACCGTAGAGTTCGGAAGAGAGCTTGCTTCCTGTTTTCTTCAGATGTTCCTGCAGCAGAGAAGTATTTATATCATCAAGTGTAGCCGAATAGTTCGGCTGGCAGTCAAAAGGAACCGTAGAGGAATCTGCGGCAAGTATGCTCTCCTGCTCGGGATTGGCCTTGACCGTACTCGAGAGGTATCTGATGTAACAATGATACTTGCGTTCCTTACTGCTTATAACATACTCGGGTGCCTTATAGGGGCGTCTGGAACCGGTTCTCGCAATAATGACGAGAACGTACTGTCCGTCAACCTTCTCTATCGAAACACCGGGGAAATACGGAGGAGAAATGAGGTTGTTGTATCTCACCATTTCCTTCTTGATTGAATCAATGGTATTTTCGCTCACACCCTTCACGGGGCGTACGGCCATGCCGTTCTTCTCTTCAACTCCGACAAGAATATATCCGCAACCGTCGTTGTTTATGTCATTTGCGAATGCACATACCGTATGATAGATTTCATCAGGGTTCCAACCGGCCTTGAATTCTATACGACTACCTTCAACTCTCTGCTTGTTCAATAAATCTTCAATACTTACTTCAAGATCCACATTCACTCCGTGACAGTCTTGTCTTTGTTCCTGACATTTACAGTAGAATTATAATGTCCGGATGATAAATTAACAAGATTTACCGCCGGTTTTTTCCGGCGGTATTTTCAAATTTACCGGCGGTAAATTTTATTCATTTCCGTAATGTCTTATAGTAAAACACTTTAATGATACTTCTTATAGTATTTTACCGCCGGTTTTTTCCGGCGGTATTTTCATCCATGCCAAGAAAACTTCTCCACACGGGGGCTTTCATCTCAGCTATAATCTCAGTAAGGGAGAGAACATGAAGAAAAGATACCTCATCATACTGCTGTCACTCGCTGTTGTACTTTCGTCATGTACGAGCATAAAGAACGAAGTAATCCGGCAGAAGCTCGGAGTATCCAGAGCGGAGCTTAGAGAGCTCAAGAAGACGGCGGACCCAAGTGTCGTCCTATCTGACGGCTCGGCAATGATGGTATATGCGATGAACAAATACGCAAATGCCGACGGGACATACGGGATGCCGACCGATTATCCTCTGAAGGGAGACAGGAAGGTCGAGACCGTCACCCTCACCAGTTCCACTCTATGGATATCTTATCCGAAGTCCTACAACGGAGAGGATGTTCTTCCCGTAATCTTCTTCACCCACGGCGGAGCATACACATCATCAGACTACAAGACCTATCAGTCGCTCCTCGGAGAGTTCGCCGACAGAACGAACTCGATTGTTTTCTGCGACGACTACCGTCTCGCACCGGAGTACAAGTTCCCCGCAGCCGTCAACGACGTATGGGAGGCCTATACTTTCCTTCTTGAACACGGAAGCGAATACAATGCAGATCCGGCAAGAACCGTCCTCATGGGAGACAGTGCAGGCGGGAACTTCGCCGCAGGCCTTGCAATAAAGGCGAAGGAGGAGAATGTTACGGAACCTGTGGGCGTCGTTCTCTTCTTCCCGAGTCTCTGTGTCTACCCGGTACTGCTTCCCTCGCACATACTCTTCGGAGGATTCGACGGCAGGAGGACCATGATAAGCCGGAGCGTTATGCAGGTGACGTTCACAAGCTATCTCGAGAACATAGAGGACGGCCTCAAGCCTTACGCTTCTCCCCTTCTCATGCTCCAGGGGGCACTCGACACCCTCAGTGTCCCGAACCTCTATTCGGAGTGCGGAGTGAAAACCGATGAAGAGGGAAAGTATGTACTGGCCGACCATCTCATAATAGTCGCGGAGGCTGACAGTCTCAGGGACGAGGGCGTCTCGTACCACGCAGCACTGACGAGTCTCGGGACGGACTCGACACTCTCGGTGTACAAGGGAGCCGTACACGGCTTCCTGCAGCTCTACGAGCTTCTCGACGACGGGATGAAGGGAATAAAGGAGGCCTCGGCCTTCATCATAAGTCACACATCAGAAGCCACTCCCTGATAACCGAATCGGAGGGGCCGAAGTCGAGAGCGGCCAGCTCCTCCTTCGTCACCCATCTTATGTCGTCGTGGACGGAGAGACTGACGGATGCGGTATCAGAAAGGGCGAAGACACGGAAGCAGTGGAGAGTATAGTGCGTGCCGTTATTGATGAACTCGGTATTGAGAAGAAAGTCCCCGACCTCAATGGAAAGACCCACTTCCTCCATCCATTCGCGTTTCAGCGTCTCGGGGAGAGTCTCGCCGTAGCGGTTCTTGCCGCCGATGAACTCCCACTTTCTGGAGAGCGGACCGCCCTCCTTACGCTGGGCAACAAGATATAATCCTCTTTCATCAGTCAGAACACCGGCAGTCGTATCTCTCTCTATCACGCTCACCTCCGCTATATGAGAACAAAGGAAGGAAGAAGGAAGTGCAGGACGGCAAGGGAAAGAGATATGTATCCCAGTACAATCTTTCTCTCGCCCCTCTTCGTATCTAGATAATCGCTTTTCTCGCTCTTCTCCTTTCTCTTTATCATCAGGAAGAAATATATTGTGTTATAAAGCACCATAAGGGCGACAATCAAGTCCCCGAGAATAACAGGGCCCGGGCTCTCGGGAAAGAAGAGGAGGATGAGAACCGTCACCAGACCGAAGAGGGAGAAAGCGTAGAGCTTTCTTCTGTCCTTCTCGAGCGCATCAGTGAAGCGCAGCATGAACGAGAGTTCTACCCTGTACTTTCCCTGAAGGTAGATCATCGCCGAGAGAAGAAGGTGGAAAATGGAAAGGAAGTAACCCTGGATCATCTTTCCCTCCCGATTGTCCTTATAAGGTCCTCTGCACTGTAGAACCCCAGTTCCGCGTGGGCTCTTCTCCCGCTTCTCTGATGGAGGAGGACTCCGTTGACTGCGGCCGAGAGGGGCTCGTCCCCTGCAGCGAGGAAGGCTCCGATCACGCCGGAGAGCACATCACCCGAGCCGGCAACGCCGAGGGAGGGATTAGCGCCGTCCGCGAAATATACTCTTTCCCCGTCAGATATGATCACCGTCACACCCTTGAGGACAACGATGCACTCCAGTGTAAGAGCAACCTTCTTCACATTATCTATAAGGTCCCCCTCATCGATGGAGAGAAGCGGCAGTAACCTTCTGAATTCCCCGATATGCGGTGTTATTACAGCGTGCCATGCGCAATCAAGTCCCCCAAGCAGCTTTATGCCGTCGGCATCCACTACATAGCTTTTTCCGCTTTCATTCACCTTTTCCAGGAGTTCTGCCGAACCCTCATCCCATCCCGGCCCCACGACGAAACTGTCGAATGAGGAGAAATCAGAAGATTCGGAAGCTGTCATAATCGAAGGATATGACGATAGAACCGCATTCCTGACACTTTCAGACGAGAGCACGCTCACCTTCCCCGCTCCTGAATGAAAGGCGCTCAATGCCGCCATTATCGCGGCACCGGGGTAGCGCTCGCTCCCTGCGATGACAGAGACGTGACCGCGGCTGTTCTTGTAGCCGTCAAGATTGAATGAAGGTGGATTGTAGTCATCATCGGTGAGAAGGAATGTCCTGTCGTCACCCCTGACGGAAGCTGACGGGAATCCCGGATTAAAAAAAGTAATCCTACCGCAGAATGCCCTCCTGTCGGGAAGATACATCTCCTCCTTCTGACACATGAATGTAATCGTGTAATCAGCCCTGACGAGGAAGGCCGAGGGGCAGTCAAGTGAAATCACGGTGGCACGGGATGAGTTTATCTTATCTACAAGGTCCTGAGTCTTGCTGTCGAGCGGAAGACGGCATTTCACACCGAAGAGACCGTCGACGATGACATCACTTTCAACGACGTCAGACACGAAGAGCGACGGTGAAAGTGTCCTGCGCCTCCCTTCATTCTCTTCGTTTCCCTTATCGAAATGACAGTAGACGGCGACAGATGATGCAACAGGAAGGACAAGGGGCACGAGAGCGAGGGCATCGCTTCCGTTGTTTCCCTTTCCGACTACGAAGAGAACCCTCTTTCCTGTAAAAATCTCCTTATAGCACTCAAAGGCGCCGAGGGCCGCATTCGACACAAGCGCATGCTCGTCAAGGCCGCAGGAAGCAATGAGGGAATTATCGAGAGAAGATGACCGGGCAAGAGAAAGGAGAGGTACCATGAAAGAAGTTTATACCTTCAATGTGGTTTTGTCTTGAAGATTTCCTCTTCTTACGCTAAATTCTAGCTGTCTAGGGGTGGCGTGATGCCTGAGAGATACCCTCGAACCTGATCCGGGTAATGCCGGCGTAGGGAACGACAGCCTATTTCTTTATATATTTCCCGTTAGACAGAAACTTCATCATGGAGGCTTTTGAATGAAAAAGCTCATTTCTGTCATCTCAGTACTAATGTGTGTACTGTCTCTTTTCAGCCAGGCTGTGAAAGAGGAATCAGAAGAGGAGAGAACACTAACTCTCTATGCCTATGACACCTTCTGCGGTGAATGGGGAAGCGAAGAAAGCGTAATCCCCGCATTCGAGGAGAAGACCGGGATAAAAGTCCGTGTAGTATCATGCGGAACGACATCGGAGATGATCAACAAGCTTCTCATGGAGGGGGAGAATACTCCCTGCGATGTCATTCTCGGTGTTTCCGACGACGAGGCGGAGAGAGTCTATCCGATGCTCTCGTCCTTCGACACTCCCCTTCTTGATGGCATAGACGACAGACTCGAATTCGATTCTGAAAAGAGGCTTCTCCCCTTCGACTGGGGAACGTTCGCATTCGTCTTCGACACGGAGAGCGGGCTCGAGGAGCCATCGTCGCTGTGGGACCTCACGAAGGATGAGTACAGGGGAAAGGTGATTCTCATAGACCCCAGAACAAGCGTCGTGGGACTGGGACTCCTTCTCTGGACATACAACGCACTCGGAGACGAATACCTTTCGTGGTGGGAGAAGATGGAGGAGAATGCCCTTGTCATCGCATCGGGATGGTCATCGGCCTACGGTCTCTTCACCGAAGGCGAGGCCCCGATAGTGATCAGTTACACGACAAGCCCCGTCTACCATGTGATGAACGAGAACACGACACGCTACAAGGCCCTCCTCTTCGAGGAAGGTCACGAGGCGACAATCGAGGGAATAGGAATCGTGAAAACGACAGAGCACAGGGAAGAAGCCGAGGAGTTTGTCTCCTTCATCCTTTCGGACGCGCAGGAAACACTGGCGGTCACGAACTCGATGTACCCCGCACTCTCTTCCACAAGCCTCCCCGACGCATATGACTATGCCCCGGTACCGGAGAAGTTCTACGCTTCCGGCACTCTCGACACATCATCTCTTCTTGCATCATGGTCCGCTTTAATAGCAGAATAAAAGAACTATGGAAAGGAAAAACAGATTCTACCTACTGCTCTCTCTGCCGCCGCTCGTGGTGACACTTCTCATATTTGTTTTTCCGCTTGTACTTGTAACACTGAAAATCGGCGGAGGAGCGGAAGAACTCTTCAAGACACTGAAAAGCCCGTACACATGGTCGCTCTTCTCGTTCACGTTCCTCCAGGCACTCCTCAGCGCCGTCATCTCGGTTCTCCTGGCACTGCCTTTTGCGTCGTTCTTCTCATCCTACACATTTCCCGGAAGACGCCTCACACTCGCACTTGCCGATACGGCATTCGTGCTTCCGTCGATTATCGTGGTACTGGGCTTCGTCATCTGGTACGGGAACAACGGGATACTGAACACGCTGCTCTCACGCCTGACGGACGGCAGAGTGCAGCTGAACGTGCTCTATTCCTACAAGGCCGTCATACTCGCCCACGTCTATCTCAACTTCCCGCTTTCGTTCTCTCTTCTCACAGGCGGAATGACGGCGGCGGGCGACAGGGAGGAGAGAGCAGCATCATTTCTCGGAGCATCCCGCATAAGGATATTCTTCACAGTCACACTGGAAAAGATAAAAGGAACAGTCTATCAGACACTTCTCCTTGTCTTCCTCTTCTGTTTCCCGTCGTTTCTCATAGTGATGACACTCGGAGGAAGTCCGAAGTACTACACTGTGGAAGCCGAGATATACCGGAGGGCATATATGGACGGGGATCTCTCATCCTCGTCATCCCTTGCACTCGTATCATTTCTCGTAATGACGGTCATACTCCTCATAACGGGAATCGGAAGAAGAGAGAAGAAGATACAGAAGAAGCAGCGGACACTCAGAAAGGCGAAGGGAAGAAAGAAGGCACTCGCCCTTCTCCTTGTCCTTCTTGTCGCCCTCTTCATGCTTCCTCCCCTTCTCTCGATAGTCTACAGGGCCTTCTTCACGAAGGACGGAGAATTCACACTCAGAGCCTGGGAGAAGATCTTCTCCTCCGGTGACACCACGGCCCTCTCCGCCGTCATCGTCTCCGTCCTCATAGCGCTTCTCTCGTCGCTTGTTGCCACAGCAATGGCGACAGCCCTCGCTGTATCATCAGTGAGAAGGAAGAGAAGATTCACGGCGCTACTGTCGTCCCTTCCGATCGCGGCAGGCTCGGTGACGCTCGGACTGGGGTTCTCGTATCTTTCGTCCCTCCTCTACGGGGGAGGCAGGATGCTCTCGCTTGTTCTCACGCTCCTTGCGCACATAACGGTCGTGCTGCCGTTTGCAATAAGGGCGATTCTTCCGGGAGCGGGAAAGCTCAGCGAGAGACTTCTCTACTCGTCCCTCTCCCTCTCCCCATCCTACAGGAAGAATTACAGGAAGGTGGAAGTCCCCCTGCTCCGGAGCTACAGGCGGAAGGCGTTCGCATTCTCGTTCGCCCTCTCCCTGGGAGAGACGAACGCAACGATGGCTCTGGGAAACGGAGACATAACAACGCTTCCCGTCCTGATCTACAGGAAGATACAGCACTATGACTACCAGGGAGCATCGGCTTTATGCCTCATCCTTCTCGTCATAAGCCTTATCATATTCGCATTCTCGGAAAGAGGAGGAGAGAGAAGTGTCATATCTTGAAGCAAGAGACATAAGAAAGGAATATAAGGAATTCACACTCGAGTGTTCGCTCTCTGTCGAAAAGGGAGAGCTCGTCTGCCTCCTCGGCCCGTCCGGAAGCGGAAAGTCCACACTCCTCTCGCTCCTCAGCGGAGTGGAGACCCCATCCGGAGGATCCGTCTTCCTCAACGGTGAGGATATAACCTCCCTTCCCGTCGGGAAGAGAGGAATAGGCTTCGTCTTCCAGGACTACGCACTCTTCAACTCCATGAATACCGAGAAGAACATACAGTACGGAATGAAGACGAAGAAGAGAGACGAGAGAAAGGAGCTGACAAAGCGCCTCCTGGAGAGCGTCGGTCTTGAAGGCTACGGAAAGAGGAAGGTCGAAACCCTCAGCGGAGGGGAGGCACAGCGCGTGGCACTCGTGAGGGCCCTTGCCGCAGAGCCGCAGATACTCTTTCTCGACGAGCCGCTGTCATCACTCGATGCACCGCTGAGAAAGAAACTGAGAGGAACAGTCAGATCGCTTCATGACAGGCTGGGAACGACCATGCTCTACGTCACACATGACAGGGAGGAGGCATTCGCAATCGCCGACAGGATAATCATCATGAAGGACGGCCACATAGAGAGTGCGGGAACACCCGAAGAGGTGTACAAGCACCCGAAGACGCTCTTCTCCGCATACTTCACGGGGGACGGCACATCCCTTCCCTCCTCCCTTCTCTACGGAGACGGAGCGGAAGGCACGCTCTTCTTCCGTCCCGAAGCCGTCACCATAAGCGAGGAACCCCTCAATACGGGAGTATATCCCAATCACGTGATCTTCAATGAATGCAGGGTTGAATCCATCGAATACAAGGGCGAAGGCTACATGATCGGACTCTCGTTCCGCGCCAACCCGATTATCGTATTCTCCCCTCTCAAACCCAAGAAGAGAGAAGTCTCGATAATGCTCCTGCGCGACAGTCTCATCAGACTGTAGCTCTGGTCTGCAACCTTATTGAAAACGTTTTTCTTCCACATGATGGAAATCCGTGAAAACATTCTATCGGGGCACATTTTCCGACGGAATGCTCTTCAACTCTGCCGGCTGAACCGTGATTCTTTCATAAACCGCACACGGAATCTGCTTACGGGAAAACAGAGGCGTACTGACATTCCGTCCCGGGAGAGGAAGAAAATACAAAACCGTTTTCAGTTCTTCAGTGCCGTGAACGGAACAACGAATACACCGTCAGGACGGACATAGGCAGCATTTGTCAGACCGCATATGACACATTTCACACGGGGAGGCTTCCCTCCGTTTTTCTCAATGTCAGAAGAGACCTTCAGCAGCGAACAGGCACCCTCGTCGATTTTCTTCGCCCCGAGCTTGATTTCGAATGCACACCATTCCCCGTCAGGAAGCTCCACAACGGCATCAATCTCATTGTTCCTGTAATCCTGATAATGGAACAGTTTTCCCTCAAATGAATCGGCATAAATCCTAAGATCATGTTCAACCAGCGCTTCAAAGAAAAATCCGAAGGTCTTAAGGTCATTCATGAGACTTTTCTGTGTCAGCTTCAGCAGAGCAGCCGCCATTGCGGGGTCGGAGAAATGCCTTTTCTCCGCTATCTTGACTCTCAGAGATGAACGCAATGACGGAGAGAACGGCATCTGGTTATCGAACAGGAAAAGACGCGAAAGTGCATTGAGATATTTCAGAAGCGTGTTTCTGCTCATTTTATGACTTTCGTCATCTGTTATGTCATTCGCCAGCGAAGAGCAGGAAACTGTGGTTGATTCGTTTCTTGCGAGGGATTTCAGAAGCAGGTGAGCCCTGTGAGGATCATACTCGGTGTCATCATCAAGTCTCTGGAGATCATCATCCACAATCGTCTTCATATATGAACGCGGCATGATGTGTGCTTTTTCCGGACTTACCGAGATATTATCAGGCCATCCACCGCGTACGATATAATATGCAAGATTCTCAAGTGAAACCTCACCTGTCATAATCATATCGAGATGGCCGTTACAGACGTCCTCAAGGCTTACAAGACCCGAGGAATCACCGGATTCATAAAGCGACATCGTACCCATCTTCAGACGCAGGATCCTCCCTGCCCCGCTGTGCATGATTCCCTTCGTCTTCGGCGTTGACGAACCCGTAAGTATGAACTGTCCCTTCTGATGCCGTGAGTCGATTTCCGCCCTTACAGCATCCCAGAGTTCGGGGACTTCCTGCCATTCGTCAATGAGTCTTGGAACAGCTCCCTTCAGAACTCCTCTCGGCTGAAGGGACGCAAGCATTCTGTTCGAAAAATCATTCTCGGGATCCCCGACCAGAAATTCACTTGCTGAATGATAAGCGCTGGCCCAGGTCTTACCGCACCATTTCGGGCCTTCTATGCAGATTCCGCCGCTGACAGTCAGATATTTCTCAATAGTGGAGTCAATTATTCTTCTTCTGTAATCATCTCTGTTTTCAATTACGGTCATACAGCACATTTCTCCCTATCAGAAACTTATTTTTCCGGCTTATCGAAATCATAGATATAACTACAAAAATTGCACGCATATCATATTCTTATATTATTATTTACATGGTATGGAACTACAACCAGAAAATCAAGAGTGACTGAACAACTTTTTGCTTTTTAACTGAACAACTTTTTCCACTTTGGCTGAGCAACTTTCCATTCAATAGCAGTAAATATTTGTCCTGTTCTTCTGTTCTTATCCTTTTCCTCCAGCAGATATTCCTTCTCAACAAGCCCGCCCAGTATCTTCTTCCTGAAATAACTTGAATCGCTTATTCCGATATAGGATGCTATCTTATGCGGCTGCTGTACACCGTAATGGCAGTAGGACAGTATCTTCCTGTCATAGTCAGACACTCTTTCCAGAGAAATGAAATCGATAATCGGCATGATACCGGTATCGACTCCGTCATCATAGGTAATATCCGGAAGGACGAGGGTAAAGTGAGAGGAAGAGGAATAGATGAACGGCTTATGACGTATATCGACATCAGCGTAGGATTCGATTATCCTGTCGAATCCCGTTCCTCTTGCTTCCATCATATTGCACATTACGAGAATATCGGTAATCAACGGATTTCTTCTCGTCGAAAGATATTGGGAGAGATTATATGTTTTCTCAATCGGCTCTCCCTGATAGAAGCTTCCGGGACTTGAGATTTCAAGTCTGTCCCTGAACATGTCAATCTGTATCTGGGTTCCCAGAAGGAAATAGTTACGATGTGCAACAGCGTTGACGATTCCCTCGAATACAGCCCGTTGCGGGTAGGCATCGAGATTTTCCCTT
>CAZKIT010000037.1:0-12291 GCA_964552905.1 uncultured Spirochaetaceae bacterium | reverse complement strand
TGTCCTCCTTCAATCGACAAGCTTACCCAGTGCCTCCGGCCCGTGTGCACGGCGTCCCGTGACCATGAGGATGAGTATCGTGGTAACGTATGGAATCATCTGTATGAAATAAATCGGTATGTTTATGTTCGTCATAGTGTAGCTCAGAGCCTGGGCAAAGGCGAAGGCCATCGATGCAAAGAGACATCCCAGCGGTGTCCAGCCGCCGAATATGCTTGCGCCCAGTGCCATGAATCCCCTTCCCGCAGTCATGTCGGCTACAAAGAGATTGTTGTATGCAATCGAGAGGAAGGATCCTCCGAGGGCGGCAAGGGAACCCGCTATCGTGAGACCGATGTAGCGGTATCTGTTGACGTTGACACCGACAGTCTTCACGGCAAGCGGATGGTCTCCTATCGCCCTGTACCTGAGACCTATCTTCGTCTTGTAGAAGACAAACCAGACTGCAGCAACGATTATGAGCATGAAATAGAAATACGGTGTCTGATCTGCAAAGAGTACGTTGAGAACGGGAACCTTTTCCAGAAACGGTATCTTCCAGTTGGCAATCGGCGTGATGAAGTCGCTCATACCCTCCTGTCCCCATAAGGACTTCAGGAATACCTGCGTCAGTCCGCTTGCGAGCATGTTGAGTCCCACTCCTATGACGGACTGGTGTCCGCGGAACTTCAGACAGAAGAGGCAGTACAGGAACCCCAGTAGAGCGCCTGTGAGAAGAGCGCACACGAGTCCTATCCAGGCGGAGCCTGTAAAGGCCGCACCGCATACTGCCGAAAATGCTCCGAAGAGCATCATGCCCTCGACTCCGAGCATTATGACGCCGCCCCGTTCGGAAATCGTGCCGCAGAGTGCTCCGAGAACGATTGGTACTGAAAGCTTGAGCATGAGTGAAATGATCGTACTCATTTCTTCACCTCCTTCTTCACTCTTCTGAAGGAAATCATCTCGGGAGCCGCAACAGCTATTATGATAAGGCTCTGCACTGCGGAGATGACCTCCGAGGAGACGTTCGTCACCCTGGCCATTCTCAGAGCTCCGGAATTGAGTATTGCGAAGAGAAACGATGTAAGGATTACTCCGAAGGGATGGTTCTTCCCGAGTATCGCGACTGCGATTCCCGTGAAGCCGTAGGACGGAGAAAATCCTTCGATGAACCTGTGGTAGTTACCCAGCACCTCCGTGCTGCCGGCAAGTCCCGCAAGACCTCCGCAGAGTGCCATCGTAAGGAGCATGTAGCGCGATGAGCTTATTCCGCTTGCACCTGCAGCGGACGCGTTGAGACCCGTGGCCCTGAGCTTGAAGCCCGCAGTGGTCTTCCAGAGGAAGACGTACATCACGTATGCCGTGATGAGCGCAAGGAATACGGAGGTTGTCAGCTTCGAGTTCTTCACGAGAGTCGTGAGACTCAAGGACGGATCGAGCTTCACGGTCTGCACGGACGTCTCGCCGCTCGAGAACGGACCGGCTGCAAGCCAGGACGTGAAGAGCTTGAAGACGTAGTTGAGCATGATTGCGGCTATGACTTCGCTTATCTGGAAACGTGCCTTGAGGCCTCCGATTATGAGACCTCCGAGCATTCCTCCCAGGAATCCGACGACGATGAGAATCGCGATTGCAAGGACTGACGGAAGTGATGAAATGTAGAGTCCGACTATCGCCGTGGCCATTGCCCCGAGGTACAGCTGTCCCTCGGCTCCTATGTTGAAGATGCCGCAGCGCTGCGAGAGCGCGACGGAGAGTCCGCAGAATATGAGGGGAAGCGCACGGCTTATAGTGTTGGCAAAATAGATCTGATTCCCGAAGGCCCCCTTGAAGAGCTCCTTGAATGCGACTATCGGGTTCTCGCCGACACAGAGTATGATGACTGCCCCTACAAGAAGAGAAAGAAGAATCGAGAGAACGGACTTGAGGATTTCCTCTGAGCCTTCACGCGTGATGTGTATCTTCATTTTCCTTCACCTCCCTCTCCAAGCATTGCCTGGCCGATTCTGTTCTCGTCGAACTCGTCCCTGGTGAACTCTCCGCTGATCGAGCCGGAATAGAGGACGAGTATCCTGTCAGAGAGCTCCAGAAGTTCGCCCAGCTCTGCAGATATGAGGAGAACAGCCTTACCCTTATCCCTCAGAGCCATGAGGGAGTTGTGGATGAATTCTATTGCCGAGATGTCGAGGCCGCGTATGGGCTGGGCGGCGAGAACGAAATCGACGTTCTTGCTCACTTCCCGTGCAAGCACGACCTTCTGCTGGTTGCCGCCGGAGAGCGACGAGAAGACCTGCTCGGGTGAAACGAACCGTATATCGAATTCGTCCTTGTACTTCACCGTGTCTTCCGAGAGCGCTCTGTAGTCGACAAAGCCGTGCTTCTTGTAGCATCCGCTGTCCTGATGGCCAAGGAGGAAGTTCTCCTTGACGGAGCCTCTCGGGAGAGCTCCGCTCTGAGCCCTGTCGGAGGGAATGTAGGCCATACCCTTCTCTCTTCTCTTACCGGTGCTCATTTTCCTGATGTCCTCGCCGTTGAAGACGATTGAGCCGCTTTTAATGCTTCTGACACCGGTGATTATCTCCTCGAGTTCGAGTTGTCCGTTGCCGTCGATTCCTGCTATTCCGAGTATCTCGCCCTTATGGACCGAGAATGATACGGGACTGGAGAGAGGAAGGAGCTTCACGCCGTGGAGGGAGAACACCTCCTCATCCTCAACCGTGTTTTTTCTCTCCCTTTCCGCCTGGAGCTGGCGCCCTATCATCATCTCGGATATCGTGACGGCGTTGAGGGACGAGGTTGCCGCCGTTCCCGTGCACTTTCCCTTTCTGAGGATCGTGACGTAATCCGAAACATCGAATATTTCATTGAGCTTGTGGGTTATGAATATAATCGTGCAGCCCTGGCTTATCAGGGTGCGGAATATAACGAAAAGCTCACTTACTTCCTGTGGAGTGAGAACCGCTGTCGGTTCGTCGAAGATGAGAATTCTGGCTCCCCTGTAGAGAAGCTTCAGTATTTCGACCTTCTGTCTCATGCCGACAGAGATGTCCCTGACTTTTCGTTTGATGTCGAGGTTGAAGGAATACTTCTCGACGAGCCTCTCTACGGCTGCAGCCGAGTTCTTCCTGTCTATTACGAATTTTCCCATCTCGGCACCGAGAATGATGTTCTCGAGCACCGTCAGCTCCTCGACAAGCATGAAATGCTGATGAACCATTCCTATTCCCAGGTTCTCGGCATCGGAGGGAGATTTTATGGAAACCTCCTTCCCGTTGATGAAGATGGTTCCGCTGTCCTTCTTGTAGAGTCCGAAAAGGACGTTCATGAGTGTTGTCTTGCCGCTTCCGTTCTCTCCGAGGAGACAGTGTATGGTCCCCTCTTCGACCTCGAATGTTATGTGGTCGTTGGCAATTAGTCCCGGAAAGGTGACAACAATGTCGCGCATGCTTACTGCTTTCATTGTTTTCCCTGAGGAAGACAGGGGGCGTGATGCCCCCTGTTTATCTTGAATTCAATCAGAATACCAGTGCTTCTTCGATTGTCGACGGAGTCTTGAGGCTTCCGTCCTTGATTGCGCTCTCTATCTTGTCGAGCTCTGCCTGGATAGTGGCGGTAAGCTTGATGTTCGAGCCTTCATTCGTATAACCGACACCACCCTCTGCAAGGTTCTGTGTGACCGTACCGCCCTGGAATGTGCCGTTCACGACACTCTCGATGGCTGCGTAAGCTGCATTGTCGACTCTCTTGAGCATACTTGCGATGATGTGGTCCGGATCAATCGTGTTCTGGTTGGTGTTGACACCGACAGCGATGAATCCCAGTTCCTTTGCCGCATTGAACATTCCGATTCCGCTTCCGCCTGCTGCATGGAAGATGACGTCGCATCCTGCGTCATACATCGTCGTCGCGATTGCCTTTGCCGTTGTCGTATCTGCAAAGCCGCCGACATAGTTGATTTCGAATGTATAGGACGGATCGATGTATCTTGCGCCTGCGATGAAGCCGGCAGCGAATCTGTTGATGATTGCGTTGTTCACACCACCGATGAAGCCGAACTTCTTCTGGCCGTTGAACATTTCTGAGATGCCTTCCTTCTCAGCCAGTGCTGCGAGAGCTCCGATCAGGAATCCGCCTTCGTTCTCGACACATTCATAGTTCGCGATATTCGGGAGGTTGACTGAAGCATCGATGTAGCAGAACTTCTGGTCGGGATACTTTGCGGCAACCGTACTCACAGCATCCTTCTGCTCGTTGCCGACACAGATGATGAGTGCATACTCACCTGATGTGCACATCTCCTCCATTACGGTTTCCTCGTCGGCGATTGTGCTCGGCTCGACATATTCATACTTTACGCCGAAGTCCGCGACTGCGCGCGTGCATCCTTCATGGATGACATCATTGAATGATGCTCCTCCGAGACCTGCGACAGTGTAGATGACTCCGATTTTTGTCTGTTCTTCCTGCTTAACGCCTGCTTCGCTTGCTCCGGCAGCGAAGACCTGTGTGATGACTAAAGCCAGGACGATGAGTGTCAGCATTACCTTTTTCATGTTTTTCTCCTTTTGTCCTGTTCAACTTTTCTTTAAACATGTTGAACAAGTTACCTTTATAATACATCACCTGTTCACTGACGCAAGGATTAATTTGAGATTTTGCATATCACCGGCCCAGTATGTCAGTGGTGCTGTCAGGTCCTTCATTAGGCCATTAAAAAAGGAAGGCACTCCATTCATGGAACGCCTTCCCTTTCCAGTCATGCATTCAGACACGATTATTTATTTTTTGTCCAGGTTCCTGCCTTGATACCAGAATGAGCCTCGGAGCCTGAAGCCACTGTGAGTGTCAGTGTGTCGGAATCCAGGGTGTATGTATAAGAATATGTCTTTGCATTACGTCTTCTTCATCTCTTCGTAGACTCTCTCTTCCGTCCTTCCTCCTGCAAGAGGTGTGATGCTTATCGTCCTGTCACGGAGGACCGCATCGGTGTCGAAGTTCTCCGCCTCATCTGATGGTTCATATACGCTGTGTCCGACTTCATGGTACATCACGCCGTCATCTGTTCTGAACCAGTCCTGGTAGTACGGACCTCCCTGACGGGTTATCTTCATGGACAGAGCCTTGTCGGGGATATTGACGTTCCAGAGAAGATTCTTCTCGAGAAGCCTCTTCTCTGTCATGAATGACCATACTCTGTCAGCATGCTCCGTGAAAGAGCGGAATGATGACGGAAAGACCGAGAACGCCACTGCAGGAGTATTGAAGAAATATGACTCGAAGACGGCCCCGCATGTTCCCGAGTACGATATGTCCCAGCCGACGTTGACGCCGTTGTTGACTCCGCTGAAGACAAGATCGAATGAACCGAGAGTGTCAAATGCAAAGCGCACGCAGTCAGCAGGCGTCGAATCGACGGACCATGCCTCCACGGCACCGCTGTACTCCGTTTTCCTTATTTCAAAGGAATTGTGGATGTCTATCGAGTGGCTCTTTCCGCTCTGCTCCCTCTTCGGAGCGGCCACCGTCACAACGCCGAGGGTCGAGGCGAAGTCACAGAGGACCCTGAGCCCGGGGCTCTCTATTCCGTCGTCGTTCGTTATGAGTATCCTCATCACATCCACCCTTCGTTGTTTTCCTTGTAATCCTTCACAAGAGCATCCGCGTCTCTCACGAGAGCTTCCATCTCGCCCGGAGAGTAGCAGGTTGCACCGCTTGCCCTGTCATGACCGCCGCCATGATAACGGGAGGCAAGGCGGTCGACTGTCATGAAGCGGGAGCGAAGCCTTACCCTTATCGTATCGTCACCGTTATCTATGAAGGCTATCCAGCATATGGCACCCTTTATCGAGGACATGAATGATACGCTCTCGCTCGCCTCTTCGCGACTGAGGTTCCATTTCTTCTGGAAGTCTGAGTCGACATATACCCACGCGAGTCCGTTCTCCGTGATCTTCACCTTCTCGAACACGGCTTCCCTGTAGCGGTAGAAGGATATGTCCTTCAGATCAAGTCTTGCCATCAGCGTCTCGACGTCCACGCCATTGTCGAGCATCAGAGCTGCCATACGAAGGGTATCGCCGCTTGTCGAGGAGAAAGCGAAGCGTCCCGAATCCGTCACCATTCCCGTGTAGATGCATGTTGCGGCAAAGGTGTCTATTCTGAGCTCCGTGCGGAATGTATTATAGAAATCCGCAATCATCTCACAGCATGAGGAGCGCCAGTCCTCTATCCATTCCGTACCAGGCCATGACTCTACCTTTATGTGATGGTCGATCTTAATGATTTCCTTCGCTCCCTGAAGCTTCTTGTAGCTCATCCTGTCGAGAGTCGCGGTATCGAGAATGATGGCGAGGGAGGAGGAGATTACCGCATCATCCACCTCCCCGTCGTCGCCTCCGAGAAACGACAGATAATCGGAATAGTCGGACGATGAAAGATAGATCTTCTTCTCCGGAAATGTAAGATTGAGGATTCTCTCGAGTCCCTTGGTCGAGCCGATTGCATCTCCGTCGGGTCGGAAATGCCGTCCTATCACTATCGAATCATACTCTTTTATCTTATCAAGAATCTCTCTCTTTACTTTCTCATTCATCTTCCTCACCTCCCAGCTTTTCGAGGTCTTCAAGCATCTTCAGAGCTTCTTCCTTCGTCCCCAGAGTGGCCCCGCTTGCCTTGAGGTGCCCGCCCCCGCCGTACTTCACGGCAATCCTGTTTATGTCCTTACGGCGGCTTCTGAGCTCCACGAGGATTTTCCCCTCCTCATCCTCCGTGAATGATACCCATATTCCGACTCCCGTGATGTTCGCCATCGAATTCACGAGCCCGCGGGAGACGGAGAACGCCGTCGCTCTCATCTTCTTCACGTCATCCAGGGTATTGTATGTCCACGCAACGCCGTTTCTTCCCATCTCTATCTTATTAAGGTAATAAGCCTTCCTCCTGAGTGCGGAGAAGTCCTCGCTGTAGAGGTTATTGAAGAGCTCGCTGCGGTCGAAGTCGTACTCCACGAGCCGGGATACCGTATTGAATGTTCTTGAGGACACGGTATCGTAGAGAAAGCGTCCGCTGTCAGTCACGATTCCCGTAAAGAGCGCGCGTGCAGAATCACTGTTCATTTTCAGCCCCATCGTTATCGCCCAGTCGGCGACAAGGCCGGCACACGACTCACTCGTCGTGTCTATCACCTCAACAGCACACATCTTCTCGATGAAGAGGTGATGGTCGAATCTCAGACTCGCGCCCGCCTCCGTCCAGCGCGTGTCGCTCACAAGATGGGGAGCCGACATATCGAGGAGAACACAGAGGGAGGAAGGAAAGACTGAGTCGTCGACTTCGTCCATGCCTTCTTCGACAAGGAAGGAATAGCGCCCCGCCCTGTCCCCGACCATATAGACCTTCTTGTCCGGCCAGTTGAGACGGATTATCTCCCCCAGTCCCTTCTGGGAGCCGATGGCATCCCCGTCGGGATTGAGATGTCTGTGGATTATTATGCTGTCGTATTCTTCAATGAGGGCAAGTGCCTCCTGGTAACTGTTTCTTTCCATTTTTCACAAACGGAGCTTCTGAAAAAGGGAAAGAGAGGCCTTCCGGGGAAGGCCCCTCGAACTGAGCTTCTTTAGAGTGAGCTTCTCTTGATCAGCATGATCGGGAACTGGCTGACATCGATCTTGGAGAGACTGTCTCCGAGGATGTAGCTGGTCTTGCTTGCTGATATTGTCTCGTATGTCTTGTATGTTCCGAGATAGTAGTCAGTGCCTCCGACATTCGTATACGGAGTCTTTGCATCAGCTTCCATCTGCCAGACGCATGTCGGCTCTGTGCTGAGTGCAGCCTTGCCTTCGACCACTTCGATGTATGTCTTTGCGCCGTCAGCAATCGAATACATTCTGAAACCGCCCTCTGCCTCTTCGAGGTAGACGTTGACGCTCTTCGAAAGAGATGTTGTCGTTGCAAGATACTTCTCGCCGCTCATTTCGCCTGCATAGTAGAGATCCTTGCCGGCAAGTTTCTGGGTAAGTGCAACTGTGTATGTTGCACTGAGGTCGACATCCGCGCTTCTCTCGAGTTCCACGCCCTCGAGTTCATACTCGACGAGGTATGCCGGGAACTGGCTTACGCCGATGACCGACTTGTCGTCGAAGATGTAGCTCGTCTTGCTTGCAGAGATTGTCTCGTATGTCTTGTAGCAGCCGAGATAGTAGTCTGTTCCGTCGATTGAAGTAACAGGAACGCTCGTCTCCTCGTCGAGTGTCCAGACGATTGACGGAGTAGTAGCAAGAACTGCCCTGCCGCCGGAAATCTCGATGTACGTCTTCACGCCGTTATCGTCAAAGTACATTCTGAAGCCGCCGTCGGCGTTCTCGATTCTTACGATTGCTCCCTTGTTGAATGTGGATGTCTGAAGATACTTGCCGCTGATTGAGCCGCTGAAGACGAAGTCCTTGCCTGCCTTCTTCTGGCTTACTGCGAGCATGTAGCTCTTCTCTTCGCTGACCTGTGCTGCCTTCTCAAGCCTGAGGGAGGCAACTTCAGTCTTCAGGAGAGTTCCCGGGAACTGGCTTACGCCGATCTTCGATGTATCGTCGAGGATGTAGCTTGTCTTGCTTGCACTCATTGTCTCGTATGTCTTGTAGCATCCGAGGTAGTAGTCCGTGCCGTCGACTGTCGTTACAGGAACGCTTGTCTCAGCGTTGAGTGTCCATACAGAGGCTGCCTCGTCGGTGATTGCAGCCTTTCCGCCTACGACGGAGATGTACTTCTTCGCGCCGTCAGATGTGAACGAAAGGTAGAATCCGCCGTCCGCTTCCTCAATCGTGACATCCGCCGCCTCTTCCGCCTTCATTGTCGTTGCAAGATACTTCTCGCCGCTCATTGCGCCGCTGAAGTAGATCTGGTGACCTGTGTTAGCCTGATAGAGACCGTACTTGACCGTACTGCCGATGACAGCTTCATCGAGTGTTGATGCAATGTATACATCCTGTGCTGCAGCATCGAGGGAAAGTGTATAGACGACTTCCCTTGTCTCTGCTCCGCATGTGATGACAGCTGTGAGAGCAGCCTCTGTCTCCTCTTCCTGGAGAGTGACTGTAACTGTACTGCCGTCAACTGTGACTGCATCGCTGCCGCTTGTCCATGTGATTATGACACTGTCATAGGAAGCACCCTGGAGTGCAACCGTGAAGGAAGTGTCTTCGGCATAGGAGGATGCGATGGAGATGTTTGCAATCTCGAAATCGATCTTCTCGCTGTCGCTCTTCTCGGGAAGTGACTTGTATGTGAAGGAGTCGACTGTCACTGGTGTAAGATAGAATGCTCCGTCATAGAGGGAGATTATACCAGTGACGTCTGCAGTCCATCCGAGGTGTGCAGCGTGCTCGCTCTTGAAGACAGTCTGGTCAGCCTTGCTGAGAGGACATGTCGAGGAGGAGATTCTGACATAACTCTTGAGGCCGTTCTTCTCGAAGTAGTAGTAGCCGTTGGATGTGTCTTCGCCGCCGACTGTGACATCGTGGATTGTAACGAACATCGACTGGCCGGCTGTGAGAGCGCTGTCCTTGAGGGACGAAGCTGCTTCATAGGCTGCTGTAAGGTCCGTCGGAACGACTTCTGCGCCTGTCGAGAGAATTTCGACTGCGCCGCTCTTTATCTCGTGAGTACCGGAATAGAGGTCCTTGACGCCTGTTACCCTGATGGTATCGCCTGTTTTCACGCCGAGCGTGAGAGGATCCTCTGCAGTCGAGTATGCATAGTAGCCTCCGTCCGTGTCTTCGAAGTAGATACAGTTGTAGGAAGCGTCATTCGACTTGCTGATGATTCCAGTGACAACACCCTTCACTACGACTGTTGCATCGTCTGCAGCAGCAACGTACTCGGCCCATGTCGATTCCTTGAATGCAGGAACATAGTGAGCGAAGCTTGTCGAGACGGACTCTGTTCCGTCGGAAACGGTTGCCGTGAGCGTGTAGTCAATCTGAGAAGCAGTCTTCTCGTCGACATCGACAGTGACTGTCTTTCCGTCCTCGCTCGGTACGAGTGTGATGCCGTCAGCATCGACAGACCAGTCAACCTTGTATGTTACGCCGTTTATCGTGACGACACCTACGACGGTATAGTCGCTTGCAGTTGCAGTTGCCTCTCTTCCCTCGTTGTACATCGAGAAGACATAGCTCTTTGCCTTGCCGACATCACTCTTCACGGCTGCACTCTTCTCCGCCACCGTTGAAGCACATGATGCTGCGAGAAAAAGAACGATGAGAGCGACTGTAAGTACTCTGAATCCTTTTTTCATATAAATCTCCTTAAATCTCGATTGAGATATCATCAAAGCTGAAAACATATATCTCGCTTCTGCCGAGATAGCTTTCAACTATTCCCCTTACCTTTATCGTTCTGCCGATGTAATCAGCAGCGCTGAGGTAATTTCCTTCATTGTCCTTCAGAGGAATGGTCCTTACCTGGACCTCCTCCTGTCCGTCCGAACACTCGAGTGTCAGCGCCCTGTAGAATGACGATGACTCGTTCGTGTTCACGTATGCGTCCTCGACATAGAGGGAGCCGATCTCCACTCCCGTGTCCTCCAGCGCCGCGGCTGCGGAAAGAGTCACAACCTCGTCTCCGTTGAGGAACTGCAGAGTGCCGTTATTGAGGAACCAGAGGTCGACTGAGGAGTATCCGATCTCGTTCTCCGTCGAAATGAGAGCGATGTTATCGGGATCATCCTTCTTCATCTCCCTGTACTTGATTCCCGAAACCTGCCAGGTTCCGTCACCCTCGTAGTACTGCACGGTTCCGACTATCTTCACGCGGTTACCCGGCTTGAGGATCCTGAGGCCGCCGCCCGAGAGCGAGTAGCCGTAGTACACGCTGATTCCGTAGTAGTGGCCGGTCTCCTCGTCCCAGTCCTCGATGTAGACGCTGTTGTCCCAGTTGCGGGTTACGACGCCTTCGAAGCTCACCTTGACTCCGCTGTAGTCGGAGGTGTGAGCCCTGAGTTCCTTCAGCGTCAGCGAGACGCTGTCGCCGTAGTAGAAATCAGGATCCTTCTCCCCCGACCATACGCACTTCTTCTCCGCCTTCGCCTGTGCTATCGCATTCATGCAGTACTCACCGTAGCGGTTGTTCGCACTCGACGATGGGATGGCAAGTCCTTCCTGCAACAGCTCGAGGTTGAGGCACCTGTAGTCCTCGTCCTCCGCACTTTTATACCATACCCAGACAAGGTATCTTGAGCCCGTGGAGTCGAGGTTCCACGCCCCGTCATCGCTTTCAACGTAGATGCTGACAGCTCCCTCGAGCTTTTCCCGCGTATACCTCGATGCGGCCTTCCCCCACTCCTCTATCTTGCCCGTGCTCTCGGGGGTGTTGACGGCAAGGTACCTTGCCTTCAGCACTCCGTCTGCTATGACGGATGAGGGAACGGAGAAATGGGTCGTGTCACCGTCGACGAAGAGCTTTACGCTTACCTCGGTCTTCTTCGTTTCCGACGAGAGGTCGAATTTCAGAAGGGATGCGTAATCGATATGCTCTGCCAGAGTCTCCTCCGCCATGGGCGTGACAGCCTCGGCAGAGGATTCAGCGTTCGTTGCGCACGAGACGAGAATGACGAGTAAAAGGACGAAGGGAAGAAGTCTTTTCATATCAGTTCTGGTACTCGCATTCATCCAGTGCATCCTGGAATGCCTGGTCTACATCGCTCTCTTCATCTGCCGGAAGCGATGTCGTTATGATGTTCTGGACCTGGCTACGAGCCTCACTTGAGCCGTTGAAAGCCGGAGATGTATAGTAAGCATCCTCCTGCTCGAGACAGATCTTCGCAGAGAGAGCCGCGATATAGTCGCCGCCGTCTGCCTTGGAGACGAATGCCTTGTATTCTTCGTTGTCAGCGACGCTCTTGAGGACAGGTACGTAACCGCTTGCCATGCTGAATTCAGCCTGGAAGGAGACGCTTGTCGTCATGAACTTGACGAAGAGCCAGGATGCGATGACTTCCTGGGGATTGTCCTTGTTGAAGATACATACGCTCGGTCCCTGGCTGATGACCTTCGGATTGGAAGGATCCACCTGCGGGATTGTTGCGATGCCGACTTCAAACGGATAATTGCCGTCTGCGTCTGCTGTCGGTCTCTGGTGTGTTGCACCTGCGCTTGATCCGATGGACATGTAGCTCTTTGTTCCGGTTTCAGCAGTGAAGAGACCGGATGTATATGCGCCGTAGATGTTCTGGGTCGTTACGTAGCCGTTCTGGTACCACTCTCTGAATCTCTTGACGAATGCCTTGTTGGTGTCGTTGTTGAAGAGGTAGTGAGGCTC
>CAZKIT010000036.1:0-12547 GCA_964552905.1 uncultured Spirochaetaceae bacterium | reverse complement strand
GGTTCTTCCGGATGAGATGAAGGACATCGAATTCCCCCGTTCCTATTCCGTCGGCCCTGAGAGTGCGTGCGGCGAACTTCCCCACTTCCCTCGCTATCTTCGTGATTCTGCGTTTCGTGTTATCCATAGCGAGATAGTTGTAATATCAACTAAATCAAGTGTCAACATATCCAATATGAAATACAGAGGAAGATTCCGTTTCTCCGGGATAAAACCACAAAGCAGGAACCAGCGCGGTTCCTGCCATTGAAGAGATGAATCGGAAAATGGAAAGGAGGTTATCTGCAGGTCTCTTCGAGTTTCTTCACGAAGAGAGCGGCTGTATCTGAAAGATTGGTCTGAACCATCTTTATCCACCCCAGCTCGAACTTCATTTCGACATCGGCAATGTGGGCGCTTCTCAGAGCCGGATTGTACGGGTACTTCTCGTAGGCCTTCGTGTAGTGGACTGAGAATGCGATGGCATCGCTGTGCTCGAGAATCGAATGCATGCTTCCCCCGGTAGATACGGTTATGACACTCTTTGCGGTATCCTTGAGAAAGCCTGCTCTCTCCGTGAGCTTGCGGTGTGCGGGAGATCTGTCATTACCTATTATGACTACAGGGTAGTCCTTGAGCCTCTCCATCGGGACACTGTCGGGGAACTCCCTGAAGAGAGGATGCTCCTTACGGGCAATAATCGAGAAACTCTCGCTGCAGAGACTGTGGTATTCAATCCCCTCGTTCTTCAGCTGAGGTCTCAGGTGCTTCAGAATAGAATCCAGGACAATCGGGACTCCCATCTCGATACGCCCGAGCTTTATGTCGTCGACCATCGAATAGACATCATCGTATGTCGGGAGGTTGAACGAGAGGGTCTTATCAGCATTCTCCTCCAGGAGCTCGCCGAGTACGGAATAGAGCCAGACCTGCGACGAGAGACCGACACTGAGGGAGAGGACGGGATGAGTGCTGAACGTACAGAAATCCTGCATGTTCTTGAAGTCATCGTTTATCGCCACGGCATACTTCAGGAATTCCCTTCCGAAGTCGGTGAGCGTCAGTCCCTTGGACGAGCGTGAGAAGATTTCGTGTCCGATCTCCTCCTCTAGTTTCCTCAGCGATACGCTGAGATTGGGCTGCGTGATGAAAAGGCTTTCCGCCGTTCTTGACATACTCCCCGTGCGTGCGAGTTCAAGTACCTGTGTAATCTGTTCCAGTCTCATATATGGTCCCCTGACTATGATAGCGTACCACATGTTTTCAGGGAATGCCATAAAATAAATTTATATATTTTCATAATATTTTTTAATACCAATCTTTTTCCGTCATTCCCGGAGGAAAAAGAAGGGATGCATTGCATGGTATCTCCAGAGGCTGGACGGTACTGTTTTCCGACGGAATAAAGGATGACAATGCATATAATTAAACAAAGACGGAAGAAAAGGAATAATTTCATCTTTTTTCTCTTCAGGGGGTAGAACTCTTTCCCTATATGTGTTTCAATTGTCCCGGAATCTTATATAAAGGAGTAAGAGATGGAAGACGGCCACAGCGGCAACGCAGAAGCTAAAAGTGCAGAAACCGAAATGCCTCCAAGTAGAATGCCGTCTTCTCTGACGGTCACCTTGTAGGTCTTTCCTTTTCTCGCTCAAATTCACATGAGGAGAGAAGCATGGAAGAAGATACACAGATTTCACAGCATCCTGACTACGCACAGGAACTCGTGGAGATAATCAGGAGCAACATTTCACCGATGGCACTCAAGGAAAAGCTGTCGGATTACCACGATAACGATATAGCGGAAGCGCTGGAGGAGCTGGGGCCGGAAGACAGGAACAAGCTCTACAGGATTCTCGATTCAGAGAGCCTTGCGAACATCTTCGAATACATAGAGGACCCGGCGCAGTACCTTACAGAGCTCAGCGTCAAGAAAAGAATCGCGGTACTGAGCAGCATGGAGACGGACAAGGCCTCGGCCTACCTCAAGAGCCTTCCGAAGGGCGAGAGAAACACCCTCATCGAATTCCTTGACGACGACACGAAGAGGGATCTGGCACTGCTCGCATCCTTTGACGACGACGAAATCGGATCGAAGATGAGCACGAACTTCATCGAAATAAGCAACGGACTCACTATAAAGGAGGCCATGAAGGAGCTCATCGACCAGGCTGCGGAGAACGACAACATACAGACCATATATGTGGTAGGCTCGAACAAGCTCTACTACGGGGCGATAGACCTCAAGGACCTGATCAGGGCAAGAGAGGGAAAGACAGTCGACACAATCGTCTCCACAAGCTACCCGTATGTCTATGCACACGAACTCATCGACGACTGCGTCAACAAGCTCAAGGACTATGCGGAGGACTCCATTCCCGTACTCGACTCGACAAACAAGCTCATCGGGGTCATAACAAGCCAGGACATGATGGAACTCATCGACGACTCGATGAGGGATGACTATGCCAAGTTCGCATCACTGGGCGAAGAGGAGGATCTGGAAGGCAGCGTGCTCTCGTCGGTGAAGAAGAGGCTGCCGTGGCTCACGATACTCCTCTTCCTGGGTATCGGAGTATCTGCAGTGGTCAGCTTCTTCACGCAGATAGCGTCCCAGATAGCCATACTGATTTCGTTCCAGTCGCTCGTACTGGACATGGCCGGAAACAGCGGCACGCAGTCCCTCGCCGTCACGATCCGTGTCCTTACAAGCGGAGACATATCATTCAGGGAGCTCATGAAGCTTGTATGGAAGGAGACGAGAGTGGGCTTCTTCAACGGTCTCATAATGGGACTTATCTGCTCGCTCGTCATCGGTCTCTTCATCTTCGCATTCAAGACTCATGACGTCGCCTACGCGTTCAGCGTCTCCTCCTGCACGGGCCTTGCGCTCATTCTCAGCATGAGCATATCGACGCTGATGGGAACCATCATCCCGATAGTCTTCAAGAAGATCCACATAGACCCTGCAGTAGCCTCGGGCCCGCTCATCACGACGATGAACGACCTCGTTGCCGTAATCGCGTACTACGGTCTGGCCTGGATTCTTCTTCTGAACGTCATGCACATAGCCTCGTAAGAGACGGCGGAGAAATGCAAAATAACGAACAGACATCCCCATATTTAAAAAATATACAGTTGAAATAAAACAGTTTCCATCGTTAAAATAATGGGTGGAGCGTTACATGATTTACTGTGTTGAAGATGAAGCGGCTATAAGAAACATGATGGTTTATACTCTCATGGCTTCAGGATATGAGGCAGAGGGAGTCGACTGCGGGAAAGCATTATGGGAAAAGCTGGAGAACCGGAAACCCAAGCTGGTAATGCTTGATCTGAACCTTCCCGGAGAGGACGGGCTTACTGTTCTCAAGGAACTCAAGCAGAATCCGGAGACACAGGATGTTCCGGTAATCATCGCAACGGCGAGGGGAACCGAGTATGACAAGATTCTCGGACTCGACAGCGGTGCCGACGACTATCTGGCAAAGCCGTTCGGCATGATGGAGATGATAAGCCGTGTCAAGGCGGTACTGAGAAGAAGCGAGCCGAAATCACAGCGCAAGGTCTACACGCTCGGGCCGCTCACGCTCGACACATCGAACCACCTCGTCACAGTAGACGGAGAACAGGTGAAACTGACCGTCAAGGAATATGAACTCCTTTCACTTCTCCTGCAGGAACCGGGAAAGACATTCTCCAGAGAGGACCTCATGAAGGCGATCTGGGGAATAAGCAATATCGGGGAGACGAGGACAGTCGATGTCCATGTCGCGACATTGAGAACGAAGATAGGCTCTGCAGGACGTTTCATAGAGACCGTCAGAGGCATCGGATACAGGGCCAGGGACGAGAAATAAGACAAGATGACGAAACGTATCATAGTATATGTTTTAACAGCCATACTTCTTCTTGCCTTCTTCACCATCATACTTACGATACAGGCTACAACGAATGTCATCGGGAAGAAGCAGGAAACACAGAGCTGCGAACTTCTGAACGTAATATACGGTGTCTACAGGGAATACGGGAGCAAGTTCACCACGGGATTCACCACTGACAACTACGACGTGTCCGTCTTCGCGGCTGACGAAGAGAATCCTGCAGCGAAGTTCGAGGAGAAATGGGACATGGTCACGGACGGCACCGCGATCGAAGAGTTCTTCTCAAATGTGATTTCCCATCCTGAAACCGTGGTGAGCACGAACACTTCGTTCCTCTTCGGAAACATAACGATGGCGGGAATATGCACGGAAGACGGAACGGTAATCGTCGTGTCATCAACGCTCAATACATTCACCGGGACGCTCAGCGACATAAGGATGGAGCTTCTCTACATCATCCTCGTCTCCGTTCTTCTTGCCACCTTCCTCGCGCGTCTCATCTCCTACCTGATAGTGCAGCCCATAAACGAAATCAACCTCGAATCCCCGACAGAGGAGGATACATCCAGATACAAGGAGATCATGCCTCTCATCAACAAGATAACGGAGCAGAGGGAGAGCATCGCAAAACAGGAGAACAAGCTCAGGGACGGTGAAGCCAGATTCAATACCATCAGCGAGACAATCGTCGAAGGAATGGTCCTCATCGAAGCGGACTGCACCATCTCCTACATCAACCGTGCGGCAAGGAAGATGCTCACTCTCAGTGACGAGGAGCCTCTCGGAAAGGATTATCACTCGCTCTTCACCGAGGAGATGTCACAGATAACCGACATGACATTCGAAGGCGGCAACCAGACGACCATCCTCTATGCCGACAACAGGTCATACCAGATTGAAACGACGCACGTCATACTTCCCGGCGGCACGTACAACGGTGTCGCGATCCTCATCTACGACGTCACGGAAAGAATGACGCTCGAAAAGGACAGAAGAGACTTCACTGCAAACGTATCGCACGAACTCAAGACTCCCCTGCACATCATAGCGGGAAGCGCCGAGCTTCTCGAGCTCGGCATCGTACAGAGCGAAGAGGACAGAAAGAACTTCCTCCACCAGATAATGGAGGAGACGGAACATATGACGAAGCTCGTCAACAACATTCTCAAGCTTTCGAAGTTCGACTCCCATGCAAACAAAAACCTTGAGAAGGAGATAATCCCCGTAAAGGAGAAGGCTCTCGATGTAATCGAAAGACTGAAGAAGGTCGCAGCCGAGAAGAACATCGAGATTCTGCTCAAGGGTGACGACATCATTGTGAAATGCAACGATATGATGCTCGACCAGATTCTCTTCAACCTCGTCGACAACGCCGTCAAATACACCAACAACGGCGGCAAAGTCGAAGTGATCCTGCAGAAGACCGACACAGGCTCCATAATCGATGTCAAGGACAACGGAATAGGTATTCCCGAGGAATCACAGGAGAAGATATTCGAACGCTTCTACCGTGTCGACAAATCACGATCGCGAGAATCGGGAGGAACGGGACTTGGTCTTCCGATTGTAAAGAACGCATGTATTGAGAACGGTGCCGATATTAAGGTAGAATCATCCGTACCGGGAGTCGGGACAACATTCCGCGTAACCTTCCCTCCGGTGGATGAGACCGATGAGAATTAAAGAGTTTTTCACAGATCTGACAAAGAAGATTAAGGAATACCTCTTCTCCCGTTTCAAGGGGATGACGGTGCTGGGTCTTGTCGGACGTTCGGGAACCGGAAAGAGCTACCATGCCAAGCAGGTTGCAGTAAAATACAACATAAAGCTGATAATCGACGACGGGCTTCTCATCAAGGGCGACAAAATCGTCACGGGACACTCCGCAAAGGAGGAACCGAACTTCATGGCGGCTGTCAAGACCGCCCTCTTCGACGACGAGGAGGACAGAAACGCCATAACCACGGCTCTCCTGAAGGAAAAGAACCGCAAGATACTGATTATCGGAACAAGCGAGAAGATGGTGGACAAGATCGCCATGCGTCTCGACCTTCCCTCTCCGTCTAAGATCATCCATATCGAGGAGGTTTCGTCTCCCGACGACATCGAGACTGCCATGCATATCAGATTCGTGGAGGGAAAGCACGTCATACCCGTCTCCCCCATCGAAATCACGCGTTCGGCCCCGCAGATAGTCTTTGATTCGATCCGTGTCACTCTCTCGAGAGGAAAGCACCTGAAGAGAGAGGTGAGCGAGAAGACAATCGTCAAACCCGAATTCTCTCGACCTACCCAGGAGACGATAAGCGAACAGACGCTGCAGCAGATGATAAAGCATTCGATTACCGAGTTCGACCCTGTGATGAAGGTCAAGAAAGTCAAGGGGACGAGGAATCCCGACAGGACCTACTCCATAAACATCACCATCCTTCTCCCACCGCGGCACTACATCCCCTCCACGATATCGGATCTGCAGCAGTACGTGAGAGACTGCCTCGAGAAATTCGGGTCGATCATGGTGAAAAGCGTATCGATAGAAATAGAGGAATGGAACTAGAGGGAGGACTCTGCAGTTTCCTGAGGCACTGCGACGGCTCCGTCTTCGCTCTTTCTGGATTTCCTTCTCCTTCTGTGTCTCTTCTTCACCTTGGGATTCAGCGGTTCAGCCGTCTTCTCCGTCTTCGCCTTCGACTTTTTCTTCTTTCTGCTCTTTATTCCGTTGAATTCCAGAACAAGGGCGACGGCTTTCTCCAAATCGACATTGGACGGAGTGATCGGACTCAGCATGACCTTGGCCTGTCTGAAGGCGTCCCTCATGAGCTCATCGTAGGGAATCTGGTGATTATGATCCACGATGACGGCAGAACGTATCATATAGTAGAACATCTCGCTCTTCGGAGGCATCTCCGCGCCTGCCGTCTTTTTCTCCGCCACCATTGCATCAAGCTCGGAAAGAGAGGAGCGCATGCTCGGAAGCTCGCTGTGCACGGCGTATGACGGAAGGATATACTGCAGAAGCCCGTAATGATAGAGCTCGTGCATGATTGCGGAGGAATGAGCGGAGGAGAGAATCTTGACGACCTCGTCCGTGAGTCTGCTCGTCGGACAGTCCTGGAGTCTCGGAGCATTGATCCTCATGGCCAGCCTTACACCGAAGGAAAGGGAGAAGCCTGTCGTGACCCTGTACTTGACGGCCCTTATCATTCTGACGGGATCCTCGCTGAACGAATATGAAAGAGGAATGAGAGAACGGATCCTCTTCTTCTCGAAATCCTTCATGCTGTCCGAGAAATCCAGGAGTTCACAGCTCTTCGGATTGTAGTAGAGGGCGTTTATTGAAAAATCCCTCCGTCTTGCATCCTGCTCGATTGTGCCGTAGATATTGTTGTTCCCGTCCTCGAAATTCTCCTCGTCGCTGCGGAACGTCGTGACTTCGATGATCTTGCTTCCGAAGAAGAGATGAACTATGCGGAACCGCCGTCCGATGATCCGGCTGTTCCAGAAGAGCTTCTGGACCTGTCTGGGGGAGAGAGATGTTCCTATGTCATAATCCTTGGGAATGTTACCGAGAAGAATATCCCTGATCGCGCCGCCGACGATGTAGGCCTCACCGCCGGAGGCCTGTATCTTTCTGATAGCCCACAGGGCATCCCTGTCAATCATGCTGTTTCTGATGGGATGTTCCTTTGATGTGTATATTCTGCAAACGGGAACGCTTCTTCCCTTTTCATCTGTCTTGTACCTGACGAACACGATTAAATATCTTAATTGTATTTTTCTTCATGAACAAGATACATAAAGGTCATAAGGTCCACACTTTTGTGTCTGTACATACTGAAAAAAGAGAGAAAATCAATTACACTCGAAGAGATTGGAGACAATTATGATAGAACCAGTGATTCTTAAAGGCTTCAGAGACAGCCTCCCGAAGGAAGAGATTCCGAAAAGAAAGATAATGACGGTGCTCGAGAAGGTTTTCCAGAGCTACGGCTTCGTTCCCATCGACACTCCCGTTCTCGAATATACATCGGTACTTCTGGGAAAGGGCGGCGGAGAGACCGACAAGCAGGTCTTCCATTTCCTCGACAACGGAGGAAGAGAGGTTGCAATGCGCTTCGATCTCACGGTTCCATTCGCACGCTTCATGGCGGCCCACACATCGGAAGTCGCACTTCCCTTCAAGCGCTACCACATCAACAAGGTCTGGAGAGGAGAAAAGCCGCAGAAAGGCAGATACCGCGAATTCTTCCAGTGTGACTTCGACATCGTCGGCGTCGACAGCACGGTGGCCGACTATGAGATACTGTCCATGATGGACTCGTCCTTCTCGGCACTCGGGATAAAGGATTACACCTTCCATATCTCCCACAGGGGACTTTTCAACACGTTCCTCGACAGGATAGGTGTCAGGGAGAACTCCGTCGAGATTCTCAGAGCCGTCGACAAGCTGAGAAAGATCGGTGAGGACGAGGTGAAATCGATCCTCGTCGGAATAACAGAGAGCGAAGAGAAGGCGTCACTCATACTCTCCTACATCACAAGCGGCGAGGGTTCCGCATCATTCGGCGAAACTCTTGAAAAGCTCGAGGCTCTCTCGGGCGGCGAATGCGAAAGCTCCGTAAGACTGAAAGAGCTCTACGCACTCCTTGAGGAAACAGGAATAAGCGGTCATTTCGTTCTCGACCCGTCAATCACACGCGGACTCGACTACTATACGGGAATCGTCTATGAGACATTCCTCTCCGGAGCGGAGGAAATCGGAAGCGTATGTTCGGGAGGCCGCTACAACAATCTCGCATCCCTGTACACGAAGGAGAACCTCCCGGGAGTCGGATCCTCGATAGGGCTTGACCGCCTCATCGCGGCACTCGAAGAGCTCAACAGCCCGCTTCTGAAGGAGACTGAAAGCAGCGATGTCCTCCTCATCCATACATCAGAGTATGTTGTAAAGGCGGAGAAGACCGCTTCCGTCCTCAGAAGAAACGGTATAAGGGCGGATGTCTATCTCATGGCGGAGCCGAAGATGAAGAGAGTCTACGACTACCTCGACCGCAACAGCATTCCCTATCTCCTCACGGTGGGCGGAACACTCTCCCTCAGAGACCAGAGAACAAGAGAAAGCATCACCGTTGAAAATGCGGAAGAAGTCGTAAAGAAGATAAAAGCGTGATTGACTACACATCCCTTCCCGTATACAGAAGCCGGGGCGAAATACTTTCAGCTCTTTCAAAGAGTCAGGTAATCATAGTGGAGAGTCCCACAGGAAGCGGGAAGACAACCCAGATACCTCTCATCCTCAATGAGGCAGGATACACACAGAAGGGCATGATCGGCATCACGCAGCCGAGGCGCATCGCAGCCGTGAGCGTATGTGAATTCATAAAGAAGCAGATCGGAGACGACGCTTCACTATGCGGTTACACGATGCGTTTTCACGACACGACTGACAGGACGACAAGAATCAAGATAATGACTGACGGCATAATACTGCAGGAGGTGAAGGCCGATCCCCTTCTCTCCCGCTACTCCGTCATAATGGTCGACGAGGCACACGAGAGAAGCCTCAACATAGATTTCATCCTCGGTCTCCTCAAGGAGATAACACAGCAGCGTCCCGATTTGAAGGTTATAATCTCGAGTGCGACAATCAACACGAAGACATTCTCCTCCTTCTTCGACGACGCTCCGATAATCAGCATTTCCGGACATCCGTTCCCAGTTGAAGTGAAGTACGTTCCGAAGCGTCTTGAACGTGAGAACGAAGAGGACTACTACGAGGCGATAGCAGCCCTCGTGAAGGATGCCCACGAAAGGGAGGACGGAGGTGACGTACTTGTCTTTCTTCCCGGGGAGGCCGAAATAAAGATGTGCATGGAGACACTGTACACATCAGACAGCATCAGAAGGGATGAATACGAGATCTATCCCCTCTACGGCCGCCTCAGCAAGGAGGAGCAGGACAGGGTATTCATCCCCACGACTCCGGGAAAGACGAAGGTCGTCGTATCGACGAACGTTGCGGAGACGTCGCTCACGATAGACGGAATAAGAACAGTCATAGACTCGGGCTGGGCGAAGACGAATTTCTACAATCAGCGCAACTTCACATCCTCCCTCATCCCGACACTCATATCACGGTCATCGGCAGACCAGAGAAAGGGACGTGCAGGACGTACATCCAGCGGAGTCTGCTACCGTCTCTACAGCGAAGAAGACTACATGCGGCGCCGGGAATTCAACGAAGAGGAGATACTGCACTCGGATCTTGCGGAAGTCGTATTGAGAATGTGCGAACTCGGCATCTACAATCCGACGTCCTTTCCCTTCATAACCTCACCCAAGAAGGAAGCTCTGCTTTCCGCGATAGAGACACTTGAATACATAGGAGCCATAAGGGAGAACCTCCATCTGACATCAATCGGCGAGATGATGATAAAGTTCCCCCTCCTCCCGCGTCTCAGCCGTGTCATAGTCGAAGCCGTAATCAACTACCCGGATGTGCTCGAAAGCGTCATAACTGCAGTCGCATTCCTCTCGACGAAGACTCCCTTCGTGCTTCCCCAGGGCAAGGAGTTCATAGCCCGGGAAGTACACCATGCGATGGTCGACAACGACAACGGCGACTTTGCAGCCTACCTTACACTGTACAGAAACTACACGGCGGTGAAGGATGACAAGGCCAGGGACAGATTCTGCCAGAACCATTTCCTCGACAGACAGACCATGGATGAAATCGTCCACATCAAGGGACAGCTTGAGGATATAGTCTCCGGGATGGGAGTTCCCATCACGGAAACGCACTTCAGCATGAAGGAATACCTGATATGCCTTGCATCGGGTCTGAGGCAGTACATCTGCATCCGTACCGGAGGCTACTCCTATCACTCGATAACCGCCAGCGAGATATACATTCATCCCGGTTCATCCTGGTTCGATACAAGACCCGATTTCATCCTTGCCGGCGAAATCGTCCAGACGTCGAAGATGTATGCCCGCTCCGTCTCTCCTCTCAGAGCCGACTGGATAAAGTCCATAAGCCCCTCACTCCTCAACGAACTCGTACATCCACCCGTGAAGAAAAAGGATGCAAAGGCAAAGAAGGCAGTCGAAAGAGAAGACCGTTCACTCGAGGAATTCAGGGTGAACAGAGGAAAGATACAGTACATAGTACCGCTTTCGAAGCTGAAGAAGGTGACGGACCGCTCGAAGAAGGAGATATATCTCTCCTGTAACGGCACACTCTCGCGTCTCCCGATAAAGACGAAGCTCCTCGACAGAGAATACTCCCTCGTCCAGAAATCGGAGTCCCTTGCACAGAAGAAGGCAAAGAGCCACTTCTCCGCATACGATGACGACAAGACGATAAAACGGTACCTCAAGGACATGCTCAAGCCCTACAAGGCAGGAAAGTGCTTCGAATATCTCTATCTCGAGGAGGACAGCGACACATATTTCATCAATGTCACACCCAGCATAGAGAAGGCCGTGGCATCCTCCATCTACGCCCTCTCCTCCCTCCTCGACAGCATAGACAAGGACAGAACGGACATCAGGAAGAAGATAAACAACTACCTCACGTCCTACGAGAAGAGCATAGAAGAGAAATAGCCTCCAATGAGTGACTGCATAAGCCCCCGTACCGGTAAACCATTATCAGGGTAAAAAACCAGAGAAACTGCAGAGGCATCTGCCAGTTACCAGAAGAGGAGAAACGGCGCAGAATACCATGTCTACCAGTGTGACAGATGCGGTCTCTATCATCTTGCTAGGATTGTTAAGAGGGTAATTCCGACCCGAGGTATCTGCAGTTGCAAGGACTCGAACGGTAATATCAAGAACCTTTACTGCACCCGAGACGATGCTTTCATTGTCAAAGAAAAAGCCGAAAGACAGAGGGATGTTGAACTCTACATCTATGAATGTCCCGAAGGACTGGGATGGCATCTGGCTCATTATAAGGAAGATGAAAGAGCATTCTCACGCAGTTTCCAGAGATTGGATAATATGCCTGTGCCGGGACAGAAGAAATACTCCACAACGGAAAACAAACAGCCTCAATCATCATCTGCCCACGGACTAATCTCAAGAATGAAATCAGAATACCGGAAGGCGCCCCCAAAAGAGCGCCGAGGACTCTTCTTATTCATCTCAGCATGCATTCTACTGATAACCGCGGTGATTCTCATAAGACACTTGTAAACTGACGTGTTGATTCATAAAAGGTTTATAATTTATTCAAAACTCCGCAAATAATCCGTAAATAATCCGCAAATCAGCAATAATAATGTTCAAAACAATGTTCCATCACTTTAAACTGAACCACTTTGCGGTCTTGGCTTTACCATAACAGATTACCTTCCCTTCATCTCTTAATTTCTTCATCAGCCACTGTATCTGATTTCGGTTAAGTCCAGGCAAAACCTGTTGCAATTCAGTGAAAGTAGTCCCAGTACCTTTATTCTCCCGAATATGCTTCAGAAGCAGTTCCTTATTTGTATTACTGTCGAGCCCGACATGTCGCGTATAAACACCGGACTTTCCGGCTGCAGCATAAAGACTCCTTGCGAGAACAAACTTTCTATACCCTATATGTTCGACAATCCCCAGTTTCATCAGGCGCTTCATGCGAGAATACATCTTCGCATCAAGCGGGCGGTCATTGTACAGAGCATCTATCACCAGGA
>CAZKIT010000035.1:0-12610 GCA_964552905.1 uncultured Spirochaetaceae bacterium | reverse complement strand
AGATGAAAAACGCTGCAGATATCACATACTTCCCGGGCTGGAAGGATGACGGATGCACGGGGGATGACGACCTGGAGAGAGAAGCCGTCGACGGCGCTTCAGGAAAGAAGAACGTCCTTGTCTTTGCCGGTCTCCCCGACAGCTGGGAAAGCGAGGGGTTCGACAGGCATTCGATGTCTCTTCCCGAGTGTCAGACAAGACTCATCGAAAGAATACTGAAGGTGAATCCAGATGCAGTCATCGTGCTCTTCAACGGAAGTGCCGTCGAGATGCCGTTTGCAGATAAGGCAAAGGCAATACTCGAGATGAATCTACCCGGAGAAGCGGTCGGTGAAGCAGTGAGCGCTCTCATATTCGGAGCAAGGGAGCCCGGAGGAAGACTCAGTGAAACCTATCCCGTGAAGCTTGAAGACAACCCGACTTATCTTTTCTATCCCGGTGACGGAAGGGAGACAGTCTATGCCGAAGACGTCTTTGTCGGCTACCGCTATTATGACACGAAGGAAATACCTGTTCTCTTCCCCTTCGGCCATGGACTGGGGTACACCACATTCTCCCTCTCCGACATGACTGTCGACAGGGACGGAAAGGACTACACGGTAGCGGTTACGGCAACGAATACGGGCAAGAGAAAGGGAAGTACTGTCATCCAGCTCTATATCAGACCGGAAATAAAGGGCGGAAAGAACAGGCCGCGGCACGAACTCAGGGCCTTCGAGAAGGTCTATCTCGAACCCGGCGAGAGCAGAAAGGTCACGATGCGTCTTACCCGCCGCGATTTCTCCTACTGGGAGGAAAGAATCGGCGGCTGGTACGTTGAGAAGGGAAGATACATGATCGAAGTCGGATTCTCGTCCCGTGACATAGTCTTCTCACGTCCGATCGAGCTCTATTCGAAGCCACTCCCTCTCATCGTCGATGAGGCAACGACCTTCGGCGAAGTGATCAGACACAATAAGCTTGAGAAGCTCGGAGACTACGGCAGGGCTCTCATCTCCGCCCTTGACGGCACTGACGTCAACACTGTTCTCCGCGGCGAGGCAGCCGAGGGCATGATAACGGGATGCCCGCTTCACAGCATCTACTCCTTCGGAGATGTTCCGGACGGAGCAGTCAGGAAAATCGAGGAGGAACTAAGAAAGGACTGAAATGAATGAGGCGGAGTGCGGATTCCGCCTCATTTTGAAAGAATGTTTCTACTGATAGTAATTTTCTTGTTAAAAGCAGTTGACAACTGTTACTTTAAACAGTAACAATATTGTCATCTCAACGGAGGCCGCAATGTACGTTCTATCTTTCTTCCTCTGGCGCTGAGCGCCGCTCATTTTCATCCAATCACCGGAAAGACTGTAATCAAGGAGAAGAAAGAAAAATGAAAAAGAGAATAATCGTACTGGCTGTTTTGATCACTGCTGTTTTTTCCGTCTTTGCAGGCGGCACCAAGGAAGAGAAGAGTTCGTCATCATACAAAATCGGACTCTGCAACTATGTCGATGACGCATCCCTCAATCAGATCTGCGAGAACATTAAGAAGGGAATCAGCGACATTGAAAACAAATATGACGTGAGAATCGAGGTCATAGAGGACAACTGCAATGCGGACTCCAATGTCCTGGGGCAGATAATCTCCAACTTCATCGCCGAGGATGTCGATCTCATGATCGGTGTTGCAACGCCCGTTGCAATGAGCATGCAGGCCCAGACCGAGGACAATCAGATTCCCGTACTCTTCGCGGCGGTTTCAGATCCGGTGGCGGCAGGAATCGTATCGTCTCTCACATCACCCGGAGCCAACATCACGGGAACGAGCGACTTCCTCGACACCACTGCCGTCATGAATCTCATGTTCGCTCTCAATCCCTCGATAAAGAAGGTCGGACTTCTGTACGACGCCGGTCAGGATTCATCCGTGACTGCCCTCAGAAGCGCCAGGGAGATACTGAAGGCGAAGGGCGTTGAAATCATCGAGAAGAGCGGAACGACGGTCGACGAAATAATTCTTGCGGCAGACTCCCTCATCGCAGACGGAGTGGAAGCCGTGTTCACTCCCAGTGACAATACGGTCATGACGGCGGAGCTCTCCATTTACGAGAAGTTCATGGCTGCCGGTATCCCGCACTACACGGGCGCTGACTCGTTTGCCCTCAACGGCGCATTCCTCGGCTACGGTGTCGACTACGCCAATCTCGGCTACGAGACAGCGATGATGGCTGAAGAAATCCTCATCAGCGGAAAAAAGCCATCGGACGTTGCCGTAAAGACCTTCGACAACGGCACCGCAACCGTCAACAGGGAAGCACTCGCGGCATTCGGCTACACTGAAGAGCAGATTACTTCCGTCTTCAGTCTCTACTGCACGAAGGTCGTATTCATCGACACTGCGGAGAGCTTCTGATGCAGAATATAATCCTCACCGCACTCGAACTCGGACTCATAAACGCACTTACGGTGCTTGCACTCTTTCTGAGCTATTCGATGCTCAACGTGTGTGATCTTTCGACTGACGGCTGCTTCACTCTCGGAGCAGTCGTTTCCTCCGTCGTAGCGCTTTCGGGACATCCGTACATGGCGCTTCCTGCGGCAATAGGTGCCGGCCTTGTATCGGGCTTCGTGACGGCCGTCCTCCAGACGAAGATGGGTATAGACAGCCTTCTCAGCGGCATCATCGTGAATACGGGACTCTATTCGATAAACATCGCCATAATGGGAGGCGCAAGCAACCTCAATCTCAACAAAACCGAGAGCGTCTTCACGGCTGCGAAGAATCTCCTTTCCGGAACATTCCTGTCACAGTACTACAAGGTAATCGTGTCGCTTGTCTTCGTCGCCCTTGTCGTGCTCTTCCTGGTCTTCTTCCTCAGAACGAGACTGGGACTGGCAATACGTGCAACGGGAGACAACCCGGAGATGGTCTCCTCGTCGTCAATCAATCCCGCATTCACAACAATAGTAGGCCTCTGTATATCATCCTCGTTCACGGCACTCTCGGGCTCTCTTCTCTCGTTCAGTCAGAAGAGCGTCAACGTCAACATAGGTTCGGGAATGGTTACGGTCGCACTTGCCTCTCTTCTCATCGGACGCACTTTCCTCGGAAAGGGAAGTATCATCACCCGTGCAGTCGGAGTTGTGCTGGGCTCGATAATCTTCCGCTTCGTCTATACCGTTGCCCTCAGATTCCGTCTTCCCGCATACTCGCTGAAGCTTGTCTCGTCAGTCATCGTCATCATAGCCATAGCGGGGCCGTACTTCAGAAAGAAGTACCCCGAGTACAGAAGGATAATGAAAGCCTCAAAGGGGGAGAGGAATGCTTGAAATAAGAAACATATCGAAGACATTCAATAAGGGAAACCCCTTCGAGAAGAAGGCTCTGGACAGAGTCTCACTTACGGTAAGGGACGGTGACTTCATACCAATCATCGGAGCAAACGGCGCCGGAAAGTCCACGCTCTTCAATGCAATCTCGGGAACATTCCTGACTGACGAGGGTAAGATAATCCTCGACGGAGCGGATATAACATTCATGCCCTCCCATCAGAGATCGAAGAAGATAGGGCGTTTATTCCAGGATCCGATGAAGGGAACGGCTCCCGGGATGAGCATAGAGGAGAATCTCTATCTCTCCTCGGGTCGCGGCGGCTGGATGAGCAGAATCACGAAGAAGGAGAAGGCTGACTTCAGAGACCGTCTCGCACTCCTCGGAATGGGACTCGAGGACAGGATGGAACAGCCGGTGGGGCTGCTATCGGGAGGTCAGAGACAGGCGCTGACACTTCTCATGGGGACAATCAATCCTCCGTCTATTCTCCTTCTTGACGAACATACCGCAGCACTCGACCCGTCTTCTGCCGAGAAGATCATGAATATAACCGAGACAATCGTGAGGGAAAACAGGATCACCTGCCTCATGATCACGCACAACATGCAGACAGCCCTCGATTACGGTAACAGAACAATCATGATGAACAGGGGAAGAATCATATACGATACAGAAGGCGACGAGAGAAAGACCCTCACCGTTTCCTCTCTCATGGAAAAGTTCCGCTCTGCCGCAGGGACAGAACTCAACAGTGACCGAATCCTGTTAAGCGAAGAGTAGGTAGAGTGCAAGCTCAAGTATGGCGTGAATGATAATCGGGAGCCACATGGCACCTGACCACTTCTTTGCAGAGAGGAGAACATTGTGCATGACTAAAGAGAATATGATGTCGGGGAGTGCCGAGATGAAGACAGAAATGTTCAGGCCGCTCCTTCCCAGCGGAAGTGCCGTCTGATAGAGGCCGTAGAGCAGGGCCGGCAGCGTAAATTTCAGCCACTTCGGAAAGTTGCTTCTTTCCATCAGGTTCGGAACCAGACCTCTGTAGAGGAATTCCTCGAAGAAAGCAATGAAGAATATATAGTAGAACCAGGCATAGGCTCCCTTTGTAGGTACTTCGGAGAGAACTACCGAGAGGGGAAGCATGAATGTGTATATAGTTGTCAGAATCAGTGTGAGGGCGTAGCGGTCGGTCTTCACGTAATCCATTTCGGTTCCGAAATGGCGCCGGTATCTCGCAAAGGCTCCCAGAAATACCAGAAGCATCGGAACGGAGAGCGTAAGATTGGCGAAGAAAAGAGGTATGTAGCCGTCGGGGGATGTCACGTACTCGAGCATTCCGCTTCTGCGGTAGTAGACGGTGATGACAACTGCCCACAGATACTGTATGAGCGCGTAGGCTATTGCCAGCACTCCGTATATATTGCCTTTCTTTTCCTTCTCCGTTTCCATTGCAAAGATAATAAGTATTTTCCCTTTTAAGTGCAATATTCACGGGTTCTGTTTACTTTAGTGCATTAAAGTGATAAAGTGATAAAGCAAGGAGAAGATATGGACAACGACAGACTGAAGGATCAGTTCTATTCTGCAGTGTTATCACTGAAGACGAAGGAGGAGTGTGACGCATTCTTCACAGACCTCTGCACGATAAAGGAGCTGATGGATCTTCCGCTGCGCCTGGAAGTTGCAAGAATGCTCAACAGCGGACTCAATTACCAGGAGATAACCGAGAAGACAAGTGTTTCGAGTGCCACGATTAGCAGGGTTAACCGATGTCTCGTCTACGGAAAGGAAGGCGGCTACAGAAAGGTGCTGGCAGAACTGGAGAAAGCGAAGGATGAGTGACAGCTTTTACATGACAGAAGAGGAGAAGCTCATCTTCACCCTCCGTTCGATGTGGAGGAAGGCGGGGTACACATCCTACAAGGTAAGCCAGGCTGAGGAGTACGACTTCTACGTCAGGAACAAGGAATTCCTCGACAACAGGGAGATAATAACCTTCCCCGACAGGGACGGCGTGCTCATGGCGCTCAAGAGCGACGTCACGCTCTCTCTTGTGAAGAAGATGAAGAGTGCCGATACCGTGAAAAGAGTCATGTACAACGAGAAGATATACCGTATTCCGCAGTTCTCCTCATCCTTCAGGGAAATAGAACAGACGGGACTGGAGTGCCTCGGGCCTCTCACGACTGAAAACATAGTGGAAGTCGCGTCACTTGCGCTTTCAAGCCTCGAAAAAATCGGAGGAAGATACTGCCTCACGCTCTCCCACATGGGAATAATCAACTCGGTTCTCGAAGGTGTTGAAGAAGCAAGACGGGATGAAATCATATCGCTGGTGAAGAGAAGAAAGACTGAGGAACTCGTTAGAATCGGAGAGGAGGATGAAAGAGCTCGAAAGGCATGTTCCCTTTTCGTTTCTCTTCTCGACTCGAGACGTACGAGTCAGGAAATAATATCCTGTATGCGCAGCAGTAATCTCGAAAGTAAGGCCGTTGACGAGCTTGAGGCTGTCATTTCGTCCCTCGGGGAAGAGAACGTCGTCCTCGATTTCTCTTCGCTCGGCGCATTCGGCTACTATAACGGAATCATAATGAAGGGCTTTGTCGAGGGTTTCAACCGTCCTGTTCTTCTCGGCGGCGAGTATTCGCTGCTGCTCAGGAGAATGAACAAGGATATTTCCCGAGCACTGGGATTCGCCATCTACATGGATGAACTGGAGGAGAAGGAAAATGATTAGCGTTGCACTTCCCAAGGGAAGACTGGGAGAGAGTGTCTACTCGCTCTTCGAGAGATGCGGCTACTCCGTAGACCCTGCTCTCTTCTCGTCTCGTCAGCTTCTCTTCGTCAACGGGGAGAAGGGAATAAGATATTTCTGGGTCAAGCCGGGCGATGTTCCGGTATATGTCCAGAGGGGAGTTGCGGACCTGGGTGTCGCCGGCTCCGATGTACTGAGGGAGACGGAACCAGATCTTTATGAACTCCTGGATCTCAGAAAAGGCAGGTGCCGCTTGTGTGTCGCTGCTCCGGAAGGCTGGAGGGATGACGAGAACAGGGTTCTAAGGGTTGCCACAAAGTATCCCAGGCTGAGCAAGGAATATTACCTTAGAAAGGGAAGGGACATAGACATAATAAAGCTCAACGGCTCCATCGAGATAGCGCCTCTCCTTTTTCTCAGCGATGTCATTGTGGATATCGTGGAAACGGGAACAACACTGAGGGAGAACAACCTGTGTGTCTATGACACAGTCATGGATGTATCTGCCTTTCTTGTCTCGTCGAAGAGTTCGTATCTTTTCCATACGAAGGAGATACTCGCGATAAAGGAAAATATCGAAAGAGTCATCAGGGAGGAAAGCAAATGAAGATCTACAGACTGGGCGAAGTCGACAGAAATGAAATACTGAGGCGTGACATAGCAGAGGAGAAGACAATCGAAAGCGTCAGGGAGATAATCGACAGCGTCAGAAGGAACGGAGACAGGGCACTCAGGGAATACACGAAGAAGTTCGACGGTGTGGATATCTCCTCCTTCCGTGTGACTGAAGATGAGATGAAGGAAGCCCTCGCTTCGGTTGACAGCGCCTTCCTCTCTGTCCTCAGAAAAGCGAAGGACAGAATTTTCGACTATCACAGACGGCAGAAGAGGGAAGGATACATAATATCTGAAAACGAAGGCATAGTCCTCGGAGAGAAGATTTTGCCCCTTGAAAGGGTTGGCATCTATGTCCCCGGAGGCAGCGCAGCTTACCCTTCCACGGTTCTCATGGACAGTATCCCCGCTCTTGTTGCAGGCTGCAGGGAAATCGTGATGGTCACACCTCCGGGTAAGGACGGAAAGGTCAGTCCTGCAGTCCTCGCTGCGGCATCGGTTGCCGGAATAGACAGAATCTACAAGGTCGGCGGTGCACAGGCTGTCGCTGCACTTGCATACGGGACGGAGAGCATTCCCCGTGTCGACAAGATAGTCGGACCGGGAAACATCTTCGTCGCACAGGCGAAGAGAATGGTATCCGGTACAGTTGCCATCGACATGGTCGCCGGTCCGAGCGAAATACTCATCGTTGCGGAAGACGGCTCGTCTCCCCGCATTCTCGCTTCCGACCTGCTGGGGCAGGCAGAGCATGACAGGAACGCGACAGGCGTACTTCTCTGTACATCCCCGGAACTTGCTGAAGAGGTATCGAAGGAGGTTGAGAGACAGCTCGAGACCCTCCCGAGACGTGAGATAGCTTCTGCATCAATGGAAAAGAACGGGAAGATCATTGTCTGCCCGTCAATCAACGAGGCAATCGACCTCTCCAATGAGATAGCCCCCGAACATCTCGAGCTCTTCCTCTCCGATCCCTTCTCGAAGCTCGACAGAGTCAGAAATGCAGGTTCGGTATTCCTCGGCAAGTATTCACCCGAAGCTCTGGGTGACTATATGGCGGGGCCGAACCACACACTCCCGACACTGGGCTTCGCACGCTTCTCGTCTCCTCTCTCCGTCGATGACTTCATCAAGAAGTACCAGTTCACATACTACACGAAGGAAGCACTCGAAAAGGATGCGGACTCAATTGCTCTCTTTGCAAGAAGTGAAGGGCTTGAGGCACATGCAAGAAGTGCGCTCTCCAGGAGGGACGAAGAATGAGCAGATATTTCTCTTCATCGCTTTCATCCCTTGCTCCGTACACTCCCGGAGAGCAGCCGCAGGACCTCAGCTCATTCATCAAGCTCAATACGAACGAGAATCCGTACGGTCCTGAAAGGGAGACTCTTGAAAAGGCAGTGGAAGGAATGAGAAGACTCAATCTCTATCCCGACCCGTCGCAGAATGAACTCCGCTCAAAGATTGCATCCCTCTACGGCGTCGGTAAGGAAAACGTCACTCTCTCGAACGGAAGTGACGAAATGCTGCTGTTCTGTTTCCTTGCATTCTGCCCCCGGGGTTCTGTCATTCTCACTCCGGATATAACATACAGCTTTTATAATACCCTGACATCCCTCATGGGTCTTGAGACAAGGGAGATTCCCCTCAAGGATGACTTCTCGGTCGACGTCGACGCATTCTGCCGAAGAAAGGGGACCGTCGTCATCGCGAACCCCAATGCACTTACGGGAATAAACCTTCCGCTTGAGGATGTCGAGAGGATTATCTCTTCAGACAGCAACAGGATATGCATAATAGACGAGGCCTATGTGGACTTCGGAGGAGAGAGTGCTCTTCCCCTCATTAACAAGTACCCGAATGTCGTTGTTGTGCGCACTTTCAGCAAGTCCCGTTCCCTTGCGGGAGCAAGGCTGGGATATGCTTTCGCAAACGAAGAACTGATAGAAGACACCGAGAGAGTCAGAAACAGTATAAATCCTTATAATATAAACTCATTTACATTATCTGCGGCAAAACTGAAGCTCGAAGACGAGTCCTCGACGTGGAAGAATATCGAAGAGATAAAGAGGACGCGGGAATATACAGTGAAGGAGCTTGGAAAACTGGGTTTCACGGTTCTTCCGTCATCCTCGAATTTCATCTTCGTCACATCTCCCGTCCTCCCCGGGGACACGTATTACAGCGAACTGAAGAAGAGAGGAATACTCATCAGGCATTTCACCAGGAAGAGAATTGAATCCTTCTCCAGGATAACCATCGGAAGAAGAGAGGACATGGAAACCCTTATAAGGAAAACACAGGAGATACTCAATGAGAGAATATGAGATAAACAGAAAGACAGCGGAGACTGACATCCGCCTGAAGCTGAACATCGACGGAAGAGGTGAGTGTGATATCGAAACAGGAATCGGATTCTTCAATCACATGCTGACACTCTTCTCCGTCCATTCAGATATGGATCTCCTTCTCAGATGCAAGGGCGACACGGACGTCGACTATCACCACACTGTCGAGGACAGCGCAATTACGATCGGTGAGGCACTGAGAAATGCTCTCCAGGATAAGAGGGGGATAAATCGATACGGCTTCTTTCTGCTCCCTATGGATGAGTCTCTCGTGACTGTCGCCGTTGACATCTCCGGACGCAGTCACCTTTCGTTCAACTGTCCGTTCCCGACGGAGAAGATAGGCTCATTCGACACGGAACTTGTCGAGGAGTTCTTTTCCTCTCTCGTGCGATACGCAGGAATAACAGTGCACATAGATCTCGTGAGGGGGCGCAATTCCCACCACATTGCTGAAGCTGTCTTCAAGGGCTTTGCCCATGCTCTCAGACAAGCTGTGTCGATAGACGAAGGAAAGAGAGATGTAATACCTTCAAGCAAGGGAGTACTGTGATGGTCGGTATCATCGATTACGGTGTCGGAAACCTCTTCTCCCTCACGTCGTCATTCAGGGCAATCGGGGAAGAAGTGAAGATCATAGAGACAGAGAAGGACTATGACGTCTGCTCGCATCTCATACTTCCCGGAGTCGGTTCCTTCATTCCTGCAAGAAAGGCATTGAAGGAAAGCGGACTCGAGGAGAAGCTTCTTCTTGATGTGAAGAAAGGGAAGCCTGTTCTCGGAATATGCCTCGGAATGCAGCTTCTGTTCCGGAAGGGAACGGAAGGAGGAGAGGCCGCGGGCTTGAATCTGATCCCGGGAAGCATTCTGAGCATAAAGGAAATAATCCCAGAAGGGTATAAAATACCGCACATTGGGTGGAACAGACTGAGGCTTACACAGCCTTCCCTCCTTTTCAGGAGAAACAGGGACGGAGACTATGTGTACTTTGTGCATTCGTATTATGCGAAGACGGGGATGAAGAACATCACATCCGTGACGGACTACGGTGCTCCGCTTACCGCTTCCGTTGAAAAGGACAATGTCCTCGGGGTGCAGTTCCATCCCGAGAAGAGCGGGGAAGCGGGACTGAGAATCCTCAGGTCCTTCCTGGAGATTGAATGATGGTCATCTATCCTGCAATTGATATTCTATCGTCATCTGCCGTCAGACTCTGCAGGGGCGACTACGGCGAAGTTACGAAGTACAGTTCGTCTCCCCTTGATGTGGCACTCGAACTCGAGAAGAAGGGAGCGAAGTACCTTCATATAGTCGATCTTGACGGTGCGCGTAAAGGTGAAAGGGTGAATTCCGGGGTAATCAGGGAGATAGCCCGGAAGACATCTCTCAGAGTCGAACTCGGCGGAGGGATAAGAAGCGAAGAAGACATAGAGTTCTATCTCTCGGAGGGAATCGACAGGGTCATACTCGGAACAAGGGCGCTCGATCTTGATTTTCTTTCCTCCATGCTGGAAAAATTCGGATGTGAAAGAATCGTCGCCGGCGTCGACCTGAGAAACGGATGTGTTTCTCTTTCAGGATGGATGGAGAATACATCCGTCGACGGCATCAGTCTGCTTTCAGAGATGGAAGGACTGGGCCTCAGATATGCAGTTGTCACGGACATATCAAAGGACGGAACGCTCTCGGGGCCGTCCGTGGATCTCTACAGAAGAATCATGGAGAAGACATCTCTCATGATAACGGCAAGCGGCGGGATAGGAACAATCGAAGATGTGAGAGATGTGAAGGCGGCCGGCTGCCGGGCCTGCATAATCGGTAAGGCCTACTACGAAGGTAAGGTCAGTATAGAGGATGTCCTCAGGGAGGAATCATGATAACCAAGCGTATTATCCCGTGTCTCGACGTGAGGGACGGCAGGGTTGTGAAGGGGGTGAACTTCAAAGGTCTCATGGACGTATCAGACCCGGTTACACTTGCTTCCTACTATTCTCGCTTCGGTGCGGATGAACTTGTCTTCTACGACATAACGGCTTCGTCCGAAGGAAGGAAAATCTTCTGTGACATTCTCTGCCGTACAGCAGAGAGTGTGTTCATACCTCTCACCGTCGGCGGAGGAATATCGACAATAGAGGACTTCGACAGGGTACTCAGGTGCGGTGCCGACAAGGTCAGCATCAACAGCGGTGCCCTTCGTAATCCCTCCCTTATCAGCGAGGGGGCAATGAGGTACGGCTCACAGTGCGTCGTACTCTCTGTCGACGTGAAGAAGGTTGACGGGCACTATCATGTATTTGGAAAAGGCGGACGCGAGGACACAGGGCTCGATGCCCTGGATTGGATAAGAGAAGGCGTGGAAAAGGGGGCGGGAGAACTCGTTATAAACTCAATCGACACCGACGGCGTCAGAAAGGGCTTTGACGAGCCCCTTCTCAGCTCTGTCAGTGACATTACCGATGTTCCCGTCATCGCTTCCGGAGGGGCCGGATGCGTTGAAGATTTTGTATCGCTCTTCAGAAACAACGACAGGATCGATGCGGCACTGGCGGCTTCAATCTTCCACTACAGGGACGTCCTCATCCCTGATCTCAAGGAAAAACTGAAGGCTGAAGGAATAAATGTAAGGATTACAAACTATGACAGAATTTAATATTGATGAACTAAAATTCGATGAAAAAGGTCTCATTCCGGCTGTTCTTGTAGACTACACGACACGTGAAGTACTCATGCTTGCATATATGAACAGGGAGAGCCTCTCCCTCACAATGGAGAAGGGAGTTGCAGTCTTCTATTCACGCTCCAGAAAGTGCATCTGGGTTAAGGGAGAGACGAGCGGCAACTATCAGAGAGTGGTATCGATTACGGCAGACTGCGATAAGGATGCACTGAAAGTCGTTGTGGAGCCTGACGGACCGGCATGCCACACTGGAGAGTTCAGCTGCTTCCATAATCCCATCTATAAAGCAGAGGGAAAGAATGATTTTACACTTACCGGTCTCTATAAGCTTATCGAGGACAGGAAGACGAACCCTAAGGAAGGTTCCTATACTTCCTATCTTTTCGACAAGGGAACCGACAAGATACTGAAGAAGGTCGGAGAGGAGAGCACTGAAGTCATCATTGCTTCCGCCGAGAAGGACAGAAATGAGACAGTCTACGAGATAGGAGACCTCATCTATCACCTCATTGTGCTGATGGTCGAGGACGGTATAGAGATCTCTGACATCGTAAAGGAGCTTGCTTCAAGACATGTGATAGACCATAAAATCAAGCAGGAGAAGATGACTCATTGATTCAAGTAAAGTTTCGTGGTGTTTTTTGAAGGAGGCGAAAAGCTTTTTTGTCGCCTCTGTGAAGAATTCTGTTGAAACTGTGCTCCCTCTTTCTTTTTCGCCGGAGACGGTTATATTCGTTCGTGAGGTGAAAAAATGAGCACAATCAAAAAAACATTAGCTATCACAGCGGTATTGGTTTTATCGGTGGCACTCTTTGCCAGCGGTACTAACGAAAACAAGATTGAGTTCTCATCTCTTGATCTCTCCTCTGCATCCATTGAAGACATCAAGAGCAGCTTTG
>CAZKIT010000034.1:0-12697 GCA_964552905.1 uncultured Spirochaetaceae bacterium | reverse complement strand
TGCCGTCAGGACAAGATAGACTATGAACTTTACTGCTTTGCGTTTCCTTTCCTTCATGGCCGTATGATACATCATCCGCCGCTTTTTGTATGCCCGGACAATGTGTTCAGGAGCCGTGTTTCTTTCTGTACTCCCCCGGTGTCAGGAATGTGTACTTCCGGAACACCCGTGAGAAATGCGACGATGAGGAGAAGCCGAGATAAAGCGCAATGGCAGTCAGGGATTTGTCCGAGTATCTCAGAAGGCGCTTCGCCTCCTCGGTCTTCTCCCTCATGATGAATGACGAAAGATCTTCTCCCGTCTCCATCTTGAACCGTTTCGAGAGATACGGACGTGAAAGGAATACATCCTTCGCGATGTCATCAATGCGGATACTCTGTGACATATGGTGTTGTATGTAGTTCGAAACCGATCTGAGAAGTGAGGAGGCACTGTCACCTAGTCCAAGCCTTCCCACCCTCTCCGTATAGTCGAGAATCATACGGTACTGGAGAGAGGCTATCTCACCGGGAGAAAATAGAAGCTCGCACTGACGGATATAAGAATCACTGAGGGAAAGAGCGTCGTTTATGTCCATACCGCCGCGGATTGCAGAGCGCGAGGAGAGTGTGGCTGTCACGATGAATGTGTTCTTCATCTGTCTCAGCTGTCCACAGGCCATCTTTCCGCTTCTTACGGCAGGCGCAGACTGAGTCCACTCCCTGAGGGCTGCAGTGTCGCCCTTGCGGATGATTCTCATCACAGCCTCCTCCTGTGTGAATGTATTGTGTATCTCGCTCTTCGCGCTGGACTTCACAGCGAGTTTCTCTTCGGCCTCCTTTCTTCTCTCCATCTTCAATATATTCACCTGATCCCCCTCATCGATGCTTATGTCACTGAGGGAGAGCTTTCCTCCGTTGAGGACATGGTCAAGAGTGCAGAGTATCTGGAGAATGCTCTCGAACGGCATTCTGACTATTCCCTTCATTCCGGCTGTAAAGGAAGGAATTTCATCCTCCGGAACATCAAGGCGGAAGGCAAGATCCCTCAGTTCCTGCTCCGACTCCTCTATCTGCCGTGTCGGACCTATGACTATCCTCCCGTCAGAGGAATTGACGATGCCGTAGCAGTGGAAGCACTCCGTCATGACATAGCCGACGTTCTCTGAAACATCCATTATCCTTTCAATGCATTCAGATACGGGATCACAAGGAAGGTATGACTGGCTGAAGAAGAACACTCTCTCCCTTCCCCTGTAGAGACGGATGGGAACACCTGCCAGATTTCCGATAGTCCGGCACAGGTATAAAAGGTCCAGTTCAGCCATATCTTCCTCCAACTGATTACAAATATACTGTATCGATTACATTTGTGAAAGTTTTATCATATTTCCTCACTTAGACTCTGAAATGAAAAATGGAGGATTACCATGAAAAGAAAGAGTCTCTTCGATTCTGCAGCGCTGAAGAGCAGAATCACGACGGAAAATGTCACGGCAAAGGAGAAATGGCTGGGATACCTCGTCGGCCCCGCGGGAGCGCTGCTTCTCAATGCGGTGCTCGGGACATACCTTAACGTCTATTATACTGATGTACTCAATCTCACAGGTCTCTGGGGAGGAGCATTTCTTGTAATCTTCCCGATAATCTCCAAGATAATCGATGCCATAACGAATGTTCTCATGGGGATTATCATCGACCATACCCATACAGCGGAGGGAAAGGCAAGGCCCTGGATTCTCCTTTCGGCCCCGCTGATGGCTTTCTCCGGAGTGCTGCTATTCACTGTGCCGGCGGCAGATGAGACCGTCAGGGCCGTATGGGTGATGCTGAGCTACAACCTCTTCTATTCCTTCTCGTACACAATCTTCAATATGAGCCATAACCTCATGGTTCCGCTTTCGACAAGGAACACGAAGGAGAGAGGCCTCCTGTCCGTCTTCAACCAGATAGCCACCATAATGATGAGCGGAATCGTCGTGGCACTCGTTTTCCCCATGGTCATAATGCCCTCGCTCGGCGTCGACATGAGAAAATGGATTACTTTCATGTCCGTCCTTTCAGCCGCAGTCCTTCCGCTGACACTTCTTGAATACTACTTCACGAAGGAGAGGGTCACGGAAGAGGTGGAGAATACAGAGAAGAAGGATTCCGTTTCCTTCACCGCTATGATGAAGGCCATCTTCACCGACACCTACATGCTGATCATCTACATCTATTTCCTCATTTATACGATAGGAAGCAGCATCAAGAACATAAGCCTGGTCTACTTCTGCAACTACGTTCTCGGCTCCTACAACGACGGCATAACACAGACCCTGATTTCCGTAATCGGCGGCATTCCGATGGGAATAGGGATCTTCGCGGTATGGCCTCTTGCGAAAAAGTTCGGTAAGCGTAACATCACTGCATTCGGCTTTCTTTTCTATGCCCTCGGAAGCGCTGTGTGCTGGCTTTTTCCTACGAACATGGTGATGATGCTCATCGGTCAGTTCATCAAGAACATCGGAGGACTTCCCTGCTCGTATGTCTTCATGGCACTCTTTGCAGACTGCCTCGATCACCTCGAGTGGAAGAAAGGCTTCCGCTGTGACGGACTGGCAATGAGCATCTACTCGATAATCTCCGTTGCGATGCTCGGGGTATGCACAGGTATCTTCAACGGCCTGTTAGCGAAGGGAGGATACACGGCTCCCTCTGTCGTGGACGGCATGACGGTTGCATTCGAGCAGAGTCAGAAAGTGAAGGACACCATAACATTCTGCTTCGTGGGACTCGAAACGATTACGGGTGTCATTCTGGTATTTCTCCTCATCTTCCTTTCAGTCGAAAAGAACATCGAGAAGGAGCAGAAGGAAATCAGGGAGAGGAACGGACAATGAAAGCGGACAATCTTCTTACCGAATATCTTGTGAATCCCGTGGGAATCGACTTCACACGTCCCCGTCTCTTCTGGACAGCGGATGGCGGAGAGAGACAGACTCAATACAGAATCGAAGCCCGTAGTGATGATAACACCATTCTCTGGGACAGCGGCTTTGTCTCATCCTCTTCAATGCACGCAGACTGGGGAGGAAAGGATGTTCCTCCACGGACGAAGGTCATCTGGAGTGTCATTCTCAAGGACGAGAATGGAAAGGAAGGTGAAAAGACAGAGGCTTTCTTCGAAACCGGTATCGATCGCTGGACTGCCCGATGGATAACAGGCAATTACACCGTGAAGAAGAAAAAACGCTACCCCGTCGACTGTTTCAGAAAGACTTTCACTGCAGAGAATGTAAGGAAGACCCGGCTCTACATAACAGCCTGCGGTCTCTATGAAGCGAAGCTCAACGGGAAGAGAGTCGGTTCCTTCGTCCTCGCTCCGGGAATCACCGATTACAGGAAAAGAATCCAGTATCAGACATACGACCTGACTGGTACGCTCACCAGAGGTGAGAACATATTAACCGTCGAAGTAGCCGACGGCTGGTACCGCGGCTCCTGCGGTGCCTGGGGACTGAGAAACCAGTACGGAAGGGAGACAAAGCTTCTCTCCGAACTCATAATCACGCATACAGACGGAAGTGAGGAGCGAATAGTATCAGATCCGCTCTGGGACTGGTCAAATGACGGCGGAACGCGGGAAGCGGACAACAAGGACGGCGAAGTCATCGACAATCGTCTTACGCCCTCATACTCGGGGAAGGCAAAGGTAACGAAGCACCCTGTCATCCCTTCATCTTCAGACAACGTCCCCGTCACGGAACACGAACATCTCAAAGCATCCCTGATTACAACTCCTATGGGGAAAACGGTCCTTGATTTCGGACAGAACATCGCGGGCTATGTGGCATTCGGCATCAATGCACATGAAGGGCAGACAATCCGTCTCAGATTCGGAGAGCTTATCGGAAGCGACGGTGAGTTCACGCAGAGGAACATACAGTGCTCCTCGAAGAGAAAGACGACACCGCTGCAGAGGGTGATCTACACATGCAGGGAAGGTATGAACGAATACAGAACACGTTTTGCCGTCTTCGGCTTCCAGTACGTCCTCGTCGAGACTGATGTTCCGTTCAATGCGGAAGATTTCACGGCAGTCGCCGTCTACTCCGACATGAAGCGGTCGGGGTGGTTCACATCCTCCAATCCCCTTCTCGACAGATTTGTACAGAACACGGTATGGAGCGCCAGGAATAACCACTGCGACCTTCCGACGGACTGTCCGACGAGGGAGAGGCACGGCTGGACGGGAGACGCTGAAATATTCTGTCCGACTGCATCGTTTCTCTTCTCCTATGTCCCCATGGCGGAAAAGTTCCTCACCGACATGTATGACTGGCAGAAGAGAAACGGAAGACTGCCGCAGATCGCCCCTGCCGGAGGAGTCGACTTCTACATGTACACGATGAACGGCTCGGTGGGATGGTCGGATGCAGGAATCATTATGCCGTATGTCCTCTATAAACAGTACGGGGACAAGCGCATTCTTGAAAAACACTATGACGGAATGAAGAAATACGCACTCTTCATGATCCGCCGCTGCGGCAGATGGGGCGGAGTGTACGCAAAGCCGGTGCATATACCGCATAAGTATAAGAAGTACCTCGTGAACAGGGGACAGAGCTACGGTGAATGGGCAGAGCCCCAGGATATATACAGGATGAACTTCATGGACTTTGCCGGCCCCCACCCCGAAGTCAGTACGGCATACACGTCATATGTAATGTCGCTGATGGCTGAAATCGCCTCGGTTCTCGGAAAGACCCGGGACATCCCGCTTTACGAAGAATACCGTGACGGCTGCAGAAAGACGTACTCCGAAATGATGAAAACAAAGGCCTTCACACTCGACACAGACAGACAGGCTCAGCTCGTGAGGCCTCTTGCCTTCAATCTGCTTGCTCCACGGCAGAAGGAGTACGCAAGGAAAAGGCTAATCAAAGCACTTGAGAACTACTCGTGGCGCATCGGCACGGGATTTCTATCCACCCCCCTCATTCTCGACGTACTTGCAGATATTGACATCGCCTCGGCCTACCGCCTTCTCGAGAACGAGAAGATGCCCGGGTGGCTCTTCATGCCGAAGAACGGCGCAAGTACCATCTGGGAAAGCTGGGAAGGAGACAGAGCCGAAGGAAGCGGAGTGAGTTCCCTTGACCACTACTCGAAGGGAGCCGTATGCCGCTGGCTCTTCACACATATGTGCGGAATAAGAGTCGACGGAGAGAACCACTTTACGGTGAAGCCGTTACCAGGCGGACACTTCAAAAGTGCCCGGGCTGTCTACGACAGCATATACGGCCGTATCGAGAGCGGCTGGAAGATAGACGGAAAGACTGCAGTCTTCACGATTACCGTACCTTCCAACACCACAGCGGACATCATTCTTCCTGACGGAAGACATATCACACAGAAGCCCGGAACGGCAGCATACGAGGTAATGAATTGAACGACAGATACAACTATTCGACAAAGAAATCCCTCTTCGCCATTCTCTCACTCTACGCTGTTCTCATGGCCATCTTCGCCTTCACTGACCTTCCGGTTTCACTCTCCCTTGTCAACATGACGAGTCTCTGGGGACGAAGTGCGGAAATCCTCTCCGAGATTCCCGTCGACATATTGTCGATGCTTTCGTTCGCTTCCCTTTTCGTCACAAGGGACAGAGAGAAAAAGGGAATACTACATTTTCTCTTCGGCGTTATATGCATAATCGGCTCAGTCGAATACGCATTCTTCATCTCGTTCTTCTCGATCAAGTACATCTCGACAAAGCTCTCACTCGTCCTCGGAGGGGTGACATGTATTCCTTTCACTCTTCTCTCGATGCATATGATGAAGAGGATCTCGGCGGGAAAGGAAGAGGAATTCAGAAGAGCTGCAGCTATAGTCGTTCTCACGCTGCTGTGTGAGGAAGTAATCGTGAATGTTCTGAAGGTAGTGGTGTCACGTCCCAGGATGAGGGACCTGACGGACTCACTCTCAGAGTTTGTTCCATGGTACAGACCATTCTCTTCATCCCTCGGCGGGGACTCCTTCCCCTCGGGTCATACTGCAAAGGCCGCGGGAGTCTTTCTTCTGGTACTGCTAGCGGACATCCATGAAAATCTGAAGGAAAGAAAATACATCTTCATCGCCCTCGGTATAATCTGGACCGTCTTCATCGCCCTCGGGAGGATAATCCGCGCCGCGCACTTTGCCTCGGATGTCACCTCGGGAGCATTCTTCATGCTCCTCTCATTCATTCTCGTGAGACACATCTACGACAGAGCCGGAGAGAAAAAGGACAAAGCCTGATGAATGACAGAATAGAAAAGATAATCTCATCCATGACTGTGGAGGAGAAGATAGCGTTCTCTTCCGGCGGCTCGTTCTGGGAAACGAAGAAATATGAAAAGTACGGCATTCCGGCCCTCTTCATGTGCGACGGTCCTCACGGGGTGAGGAAGCAGGAGGACACGGCCGACATGCTCGGTGTCAACAATTCCGTACCCGCCACCTGCTTTCCGAGTGAAGTTACCCGTGCAGACAGCTGGAACGAGAACATGGAAGAGGAAATAGGAAAGTCCGTCGGAGAAGAGGCGGCGAAGGAGAACGTAGGCCTAGTACTGGGCCCCGGAGTCAATATCAAGCGCAATCCTCTCTGCGGGCGCAACTTCGAATACTACAGCGAGGATCCTCTGCTTTCGGGAAGGATGGGAGCCGCATTCATACGCGGAATCGAGAGTGCCGGGGTCGCTTCGTCACTCAAGCACTTTGCGGTGAACAGCCAGGAGAGGTCTCGGTTCAATTCGAACAGCGTGGTTGACGCAAGAACCCTTCGCGAGATTTATCTTACGGCATTTGAAATCGCAGTGAAGGAAGGAAGACCGTCGACAGTGATGTGCGCCTACCCTCTCCTCAACGGAGTCCACTGTTCCGACAACACTATGCTTCTCGCCCGGACACTCAGAGAAGAATGGGGTTCGAAGGCCATGGTAGTCACGGACTGGGGAGGTCTCAGCGACAGAACTGAGGCATTCAAGGCCGGATGTGACCTCAGCATGCCAGGCGGCAGCGATTATATGGAGAAGGAAACCCTGAGGGCGGTAAGAGAAGGAAAACTCAGTGAAGATGACATAGACAACTCGGTAAGAAGAATACTCGAAGTTGTATTCAAGGCGGAAGAGACTCTCCGGAAGAAGACGTTCTGCGACTATAATAAGCACCATGAAAAGGCAAGAGAGGCAGCTGAGGAAGGAGCAGTGCTCCTGAAGAACGAGGACTCGATCCTGCCTCTGAAAGAAAACGGATCCGTAGCTGTAATCGGGAAAATGGCCGAAGACATGCGCTACCAGGGCTCGGGCTCAAGCCACATCAATGCGAAAAGAGTATCTCAGCCGATTGACTATGTGAAGCATGACTACTTCGTTCCGGGTTACGATGAAAGAGGGAACACGACAGACGCAGATATCGAAAAAGTCAGAGAGGTCTCCCGGAATGCCGACAGGGTATTAGTCTTCGCGGGCCTGCCGCCACACGCGGAAAGCGAGGGCTTCGACAGGAACGACATGAAGATGCCTCAGGGCCAGATAAGAGTCATCGAAGAAGCAGCGGAAGCGAATGAGAATACCGTCGTAGTTCTCTTCACGGGAAGCGCAGTCGAGTGCGACTGGGAAGATAAGGTAAAGGGAATACTCTACATGGGGCTCCCCGGAGAAGCGGGAGGAGAAGCAGTGGCTAACCTTCTCTACGGGAAAGTGAACCCGTCGGGAAAACTCAGTGAGAGCTGGCCTCTGAAGTACGGCGATGTTCCATCCTCCGAAATATACTCAAAGACGAAGGATGCACTCTACGAGGAAGGAATCTACGTCGGCTACCGCTGTTATGACAAGGCTGACATAAGTGTGAGATGGCCCTTCGGCTTCGGCCTCAGCTACACATCCTTCTCGTATTCCGACCTCACGGCAGAGAGCAGCGGAGTCTCCGTAACGGTTACGAATACCGGAAAGAGAGAGGGAAAGGAAGTCATACAGCTCTATGTCTCGCTTCCGGGAAGCAGTATACACAGAAGCAGAAGAGAGCTCAGGGGATTTCAGAAGATATCCCTCCGACCGGGTGAAAGCAGAAGGGTCTTCCTCCCGTTCGACTCCTACACATTCAGAGTCTGGAATGACGGATGGAAGGAGGAAAAGGGAACATACACTCTTACCGTCGGTGCCATCAGTACCACGCTCGTAAGGGACGGTGACACACTTTCAAATGAACCTGATATAAAGGGAACCTGGTACGAGAGCTGTAAAGGTAAACCGTCAAGGGAGGAATGGGAGAGGACAACCGGTATCCGGTACACAGAGCCCGTTCTCAGGAAGGGCGGGTTCACCATGGACAACAGCGTAATCGAAATGAAGGATTACAGTCTCATAATGAAGATAATGTTCCGTGCAGTCGAAAAAACAGTGGCTAAGGGTTACGGAGGCAGAAAAGCCTACGACGACCCCAATTTCCGGATGCAGATGGCATCCTCCGCGGGTGCTCCGCTCAGAAGCATGCATATCTCGGGAGGAATGAAGGGAGGAGTACTTCCGGGCATGCTCATGATGGCAAACGGTCACTTCATCAAAGGCATACTGAAGATGATCAGAGGCTGAAGCAGCTGTTTCACTGTGTCTGCTAGCCGTGATAAGGCCCTGTTGACAAGGCATCTATAAGTGATACAATTGTATCATGAAACAAATGTATCAGTTACACTTGTTTCATGTTCCAGAAGGAGGGAGCCTTTAACCATGAAGGAAATGACTGACCATGAAGCTGTAATCGAAAACATCACGACCGCGCTTCTTGTTCTCATGGAGAAGAAGCCGTTCGAAGACATCACGATTACCGAGCTCTGTCAGAAGGCGGGAGTGGGCAGGGTCTCATTCTACCGCAACTACAACAGCAAGCAGGACATACTTCTCGATTACCTCTCTAGAGTGACCGACGGGTGGCGGTCAAGGTTCACAGCAGGAACTCCGGATGAATTCTATGCCTCATTCTGGCCGTCTCTCCTTTCTGAATACAGGAAGAACAGCTCTCTATTGCTTCTTCTTGAAGAGAACAACGTTACATATATCCTAAAGAACCACATCTTCCGCTGCTGCGGTCCGAGAGCGGATGACGACGATGAGACGGCATATACAAGAGCGATGCTTGCCGGCCTGACATACGGTCTCGTGGAGGAATGGATCCACCGTGGCATGAAGGACAATCCGGATGTTCCCGACATTCACAAGATTTTCACTCTTGCCGGAAGAGACACGGCGGGAAGAAGCAGCTTCACATACAGGAGAGAAGGAGAATCACCATTGAAATACTACCTTGCAATCGACATAGGCGCATCCTCGGGCCGGCACATCATCGGCTGGAAAGAGGGAGATGAGATAAAGGCGGAAGAGGTCTACCGCTTCCCCAACGGAGTCAGGGAGGAGAACGGCCACCTTGTCTGGGACATGGACGGACTCCTCGCCCACGTGAAGGAGGGAATCGGAAAGGCGAAGGAGAGATACGGCAGAATCGAAAGCCTCTCCGTCGACACATGGGGGGTGGACTACGTGCTCCTCAACGGCGACGAAGACGTAAAGCCCTGTTATGCCTACCGCGATTCCAGGACGGAGGACGTCATCGGTGAAGTCCACGGCACAATCCCCTTCGAGAAACTCTACGAAAGGACAGGAACCCAGTTCCAGTCGTTCAACACAATCTACCAGCTCTACAAGGACAGTAAGGACGGCAGACTTGACGGTGTTACGGATTTCCTGATGATTCCGGAATACCTCATGTACAGGCTCACCGGAGTGAAGACGAAGGAATACACGAATGCCTCCACTACCGGGCTCCTTAATGCAGCGACAGGAGAATTCGACAGGGAAATCACAGATGCGCTCGGCCTTCCGGAAAGACTCTTCACTCCCCTCTCAAAGCCGGGGACGGCTATCGGGGAGTACGAAGGAATAAAGGTGGTACTATGTGCGACACACGACACAGCATCGGCTGTGGAGGGGATAGCGATGAAGGACAACAGTCCCTATATCTCATCCGGCACCTGGTCACTCCTCGGTGTGAAGACGGATAAGGCAATCACAACTTCCTCAAGCATGAAGGGCAACTGGTCAAACGAGGGAGGCGTCGGCTACAACCGCTACCAGAAGAACATAATGGGGATGTGGCTCGTGAACAGGCTCAGGGACGAACTCTGCCCCGACCTCGGCTTCCTTGACATCGTAAGACTTGCAGAGGAGAGCACGACAGACGAAAGAGTCGACGCATCGGAACCGGCATTCCTCGCTCCGAGAAGCATGAAGGAAGCCTTCGATATCAAAACAGGCGGAAAACTCCATTCCGTCGGCGACTACTTCAGGTGTGCATGCCTCTCACTTGCCTTCTGCTATGCAGAGTCCCTCAGGGAACTCGAGGCGAACACGGGGAAGAAGTATGAAAAGCTCTACATAGTCGGAGGAGGCGCGAAGAACGGCCTCGTCAACAGACTCACAGAAGAATACTCAAAACGAAAGGTTACAGCCCTGCCAGTCGAAGCAACGGCATACGGTAATCTCAAAGTACAGATGGAGGCAGATAAATGAGCTACAACGAAGCAAAGGAAAAATATGCCGAAAAAGGCATAAATACAGAGAGAGCACTTGAAAAACTTGCCCTTATTCCACTTTCACTGCATTGCTGGCAGGGTGACGATGTCAGAGGCTTCGACACAGATCCGTCCAAACCCTTGACAGGCGGAATACAGACGACAGGTAACTACCCGGGACGTGCAAGAACGCCCGAAGAGCTCATGTCGGACATCGAGAAGGTAATCTCGCTCTGCCCCGGAAAGAAGAAACTCAACCTGCATGCGTCATATGCCGTCTTCGAAAAGGGTGAATGGGTCGACAGGGACAGGCTGGAGCCGAAGCACTTCAGAGCATGGGTGGACTTTGCGAAGAAGAACGGCCTCGGACTGGATTTCAATCCGACATTCTTTTCGCATCCCATGTGCGATCCTCTCACGCTCTCCAGTCCGGACGAGAAGACAAGAAGGTTCTGGATCGAACACGGAAAGGCATGCGTCAGAATATCCGAATACTTTGCCCGGGAGACCGGAGAGATATGCACGATGAACATCTGGACCGGCGACGGCTTCAAGGATATCCCGTCTGACAGGCTGGGCCCGAGAATGAGATACAGACAGTCGATTGACGAGATACTCAGTGAGAAGTACGACTTCAGTCTTGTAAAGCCGTGCATTGAAAGCAAGGTGTTCGGAATAGGAGTCGAAAGCTACACGGCAGGAAGTGCCGAGTTCGCACTCACATACGCCGCGGTTAACAGGAACAAATGCATACCCCTCATGGACAACGGCCACTACCACCCCACCGAAGTCGTTTCGGATAAGATTTCCTCCCTGCTCACATTCTTTGACGAGATAGCACTCCACATAACACGTCCTGTGAGATGGGACAGCGACCACGTCGTGCTCTTTGATGACGAGACAAGGGAGATAGCAAAGGAAATCGTGAGATGCGAAGAACACGGGAAAAGAGTCCACATCGCTCTCGACTACTTCGACGCCTCAATAAACAGAATCGCCGCGTGGACCGTGGGCTTCAGAAACACGGAGAAGGCCCTTCTCTACGCTCTTCTTTCACCGTCATTGAAGGATGAGCAGGACAGCGGTGACTTCACATCACTTCTTGTAAGACAGGAAGAGCAGAAGACTCTTCCCTTCGGAGAAGTATGGAACGAGTACTGCAGAAGATGTTCCGTCCCCGAAGACGGTGAATGGCTTGCAGAAGTCAGAGATTACGAAAAGAACATACTCATGAAGAGGAACTGAATAAATGAAAGACATACTCAAAGCAAAATGGATGGTCGAGATGATACGTACGACCACCGAGATGTACAACCACGGATGGGATGAGAGAAACGGAGGCAACGTTTCCCTTCTCCTCGACGAAAAGGACGTTGCTCCCTATATTCCGGGCACTGTCATCAGAGTGCTCGACACCGGATTCGAATGCCCCGACCTTGAAGGAAAATACTTTCTTGTGACAGGCACGGGAAAATACTTCAGGAATGTACAGTATGAACCATGCGTCAACCTGGGTCTTGTAAGACTTACAGACAGAGGAAGAAAGGCTGAGCTCATGTGGGGATTCTCGGACGGCGGAAGATTCACTTCGGAGTTTCCCGCACACATGATGAGCCACAGCGCACGTCTCAAAGTGGATGACAGGAACAGAGTTGTCATGCACTGCCACCCTGCTTCTCTCCTTGCGATGACATACGTCCACACCCTTGACGAAAAGGAGTTCACACTCACCCTCTGGAGAATGTGCACTGAATGCATCGTCGTATTTCCTGACGGCGTGAACGTACTTCCATGGATGCTCTGCGGCACGAACGAGATAGGAGAAGCAACTGCAGAAAAAATGAAGACGGCACGTCTTGTCGTCTGGGCCCAGCACGGAATCTACGGAGCCGGAAGAGATCTCGACGAGACCTTCGGCCTCATAGAAACAGCCGAAAAAGCTGCCGAAATCTACATGAAGATTGCCCCGCTGAGCGTTGTCAACACGATAACCGACGAGGAGATGCATCTTCTTGAAGAGCACTTCCATGTGAAGGCAAGAGAGGGATACCTGAAATAGTTAGTTAAACAATACTAACTTATTTTATCAGAAATAATTATACATTTTGTTCTTGCTTTTTCCCATGTCTCT
>CAZKIT010000033.1:0-13566 GCA_964552905.1 uncultured Spirochaetaceae bacterium | reverse complement strand
CCCTGTCCTTATACTTCTCGACTTCCCATTTCTCTATGGTCTTCAGTGTCTCCTCACTCCTCCAGTTGTAGTTGAGTCTGTCGAGAGCCTGATTCATCCATTCTACCCTTACGAGTCTTGCGCCTCTCCTGTAGCACTCCTCGACGACAAGGAGTGTAAAGTCCTCCGTCTCGGTGTTTGCCTGAATGAGGACATCCTGCCCGCTCTGCAGGTTGATTCCGCTTTCAACAATAAGCTTTGCATAATTTTCAAGAAGTGTTTTTTTCATGTTGTTCTCCTCCTTTATGAGAACAGAAAATAGAGCCAGACAAGGATTGCAGCCTGTGCAACCGTCATCAACGGGAAGAAGAGTGCAAAATACCAGTGTTTCGTCTTGTGATGCATCACAATCATACCGAGTGTGCCGCCGAGACCTCCGAAGAGTCCTGTCATCAGGAAGAGTGTCTTCTCGGGGGTTCGTCTCACCCCTTTCTGGGCCTTCTTCTTGTCAGATGCCATGAAGGCGAATGCATTGATGTTGGTGATCAGGAGAACAATCACTGCTGTAAGAATTACTGTCGTGGACATATTTCCTCCTTTATCTGTCATAGGATGGGAGCTTCTCCCATTCTCTTCTTACAAGATTCTCGACAACAGAGCCGAGTTCCTTCTGTTCGTCCTCTGAAAGTGATGCCGTTTCCACCTTCGGCAGGAACTTGATATATACATCAACAGGAGTGAGCGTGTGCGCACTCTCGAGAAGGTAGCGGTCGTTTCTTATGGCGACAGGAACCACTGCCGAGCCTGTACGCTGGGCAATCTTGAATGCTCCGTTCTTGAATGTTCCGATTTCGCCTGTGCGGCTTCGCGTCCCCTCGGGGAAGACAACGAGGGAGTGACCGCTCTCGATTGTCCTGCATCCGTTCCGCACAGCCTCAACGATGCTGTGTGCACCCTTACGGTCTATTCTGATGCATTTCAGGGAGACAAGACAGCCGTGTATTACGGGAATGACGAAGAGCTCCTTCTTCGCCATCATTGCAGGAAAACGGCCGAGCACGGCGTAGAAAAGAGGAACATCTATGAGTGAGTTGTGATTCGGAGCATAAACTACACTCTCCTCCTTCGACGGGATGTTCTCCCTTCCCTCAACATGGACTCTGGCTCCGAGGAAGATGACTATCCACCAGCAGAGGATGTAGTAGAAGAAGTGAGAAACCTTTTCACCGATCTTATCCATTCTCAGAAGCGTGAAGAACCAGTAGAAGATGATTCCGATTATACCGAAGATGAAAAACGGTATGATCAGTATGGCAGATATCAATATACGGATGAATTTACAAATTTTACCCATTTCACTTCAACGAATAGAGACGATAGTAGAGGCCCTTCTTCTCGAGAAGCTCCTCGTGCCTACCCTTCTCCTCTATTCTTCCCTTGTTGATTACAAAGATTTCATCGCTGTCGATAATCGTCGAAAGACGGTGTGCTATCACGATGCTCGTCCTGCCTTCTGCAAGTTTGTTGAAGGCATCTGAAATTTCCTTCTCGCTTTCCGTATCGAGGGACGATGTTGCCTCGTCAAATATGAGGATCGGCGGATTCTTCAGGAATACGCGGGCGATGCTCAGCCTCTGTTTCTGTCCTCCGCTCAGACGGGTGCCTCTTTCCCCGACCTCAGTATCGAGACCGTCAGGAAGAGACGATACGAAAGAAGAAAGATTGGCCTTCTCCAGAGCCTGCCAGATTTCATCATCGGTGGCATCCGGCTTACCGTATGTGATGTTCTCCCTGATTGACGCGTCAAAGAGGAAGACATCCTGCTGTACGAACCCTATGTTCGCCCGCAGGGAACGCTGGGTGACCGAGTCGACGTCCTGGCCGTCGATTGTAATCGAACCGCCGGTACGCTCGTAGAAACGCGCAAGGAGGGAAACGGCCGTACTCTTTCCGGCCCCGCTCTCCCCGACAAGAGCAACCCTCTTTCCGCCTTCCACCTTCATCGAGAAATGGTCGAGAACAGTCTCTGTCTCTCCCTCATACGAAAAGGAGACGTCTTTGAATTCAACATCACCTCTGGTCACAGTCAGGGACTGTGCATCAGGAGCATCGTTGATTGCAGGCATAACATCCATTATTTCCGTGAAACGTTCGAACGAGGAGACTCCCTGCGTGAACTGCTCCGTGAAGTTGATGAGTCTGTCGATGGGTGGAAGAACGACGGAAACAAAGAGAATGAATGCAGTAAGATCCGCAACCGTGACTTTACCATTCACGATCAGGATTATTCCCCCGGCTACAGTAATGAAATAGTAGAGCTGTCTCATGAACTGTATGCCTGTCTGATAGGCAGCCATCTCGCCGTACAAGTCCTCTCGGCTCTTTCTGAGATCGCTGTTGCTCTCTTTGAACTTCTCCTCCTGCATCTCCTCCCTTGAGTAGGACTTGACTTCCCTTATTCCCTGGATGGAATTCTCGGCCGTGACGTTGATCTGGGCGATCCGCTTTCTGATCACCCTGTTGCTTCTCTTCAGCCTTCTGTTGAAAACAATGCCGTACACGGCCATTACCGGGAGAGGAATGATTGACACCAATGCAAGCGGCAGACACATCATGAACATGAGGATATATGCTCCGACAATCGTCAGAACCGATATCACGAGATCCTCCGGACAATGATGCGCGACCTCCGCAATATTGAAGAGATCGTTGGAGATACGGCTCATTATGTCACCCGTCTTGTTACGGTCGAAATAGGAGAATGAAAGTTTCTGCAGATGATGGAAGAGATCCACTCTCATGTCGTTTTCAATCCAGACACCGAGGTAATGACCCCATTTTATCCTTATGTGGATACATATCGCGTCCAGTATGTAAAGCGAGAGAATGAGCGCAAGATAGAAGACTATCACACTCATTACGATACCGTCTCCGGGGTTCTGGATCATGGAAAGCACCTTACGTACAAAGTAAGGTGCGAATATCGAAAGAAGTGACGCCGCCGCTGCGACGCCCATATCGAGCCAGAACCATCCCCGGTACGGCTTGTAGTATGCCGTGAAACGTCCCAGAAGTCCTTTCGTCATTACTGTTTTTCTCTCCTGAAGAACTGAGTGACTTTCGCCCAGAAGCCCTTTTTCTCTGTCTTCGTGACAGGCGTATCAGTCTTGATTTCCGCTACTCTGCGGGAGCTCTGCGCCTTCGCTTCATTTCCCGTCGCGCTCTTCTCCGCCGCCGTTTTCTCCGTCGTCCTGGTTCCTGCTTCCGCTTTCTTTCCGGTATTCTTCTTCGGCTGTGACTTTTCCCTTGTCGTTTCGTCTCTCTTTCCGCCGTCACCGGAGAATGCATTCTGATAGTATTTCATTCTCTCTTCAAGACTCATGGACTTGAGCTTGTCGAAGTCCGTCTTGGACTTGTACGATATTGTATCGTCCCTCTCGGCACTGACCTCCCTGTCACGGAATGTCGGCTTTCTTGTCCTGACGTCCCTTGTACTGCTGGAGGATCTGCGGGAAGATGAGGACGGCCTCTTTACGGTCTTTCTCGGAGCCCTGTATCCTTCCGATTTGTCTTCAACGGTCTCGAGTCCCTCTTCATCCGCCCACTTGACAGGAATCTTCATTCCGATGAAGTCCTCAATGGCCTCAAGTCCGTAGATGTACTCCTCGCATGCAAGCGTGACGGCCTTTCCGGACTTGCCGGCTCTTGCCGTACGACCGATGCGATGCACGTAGTTCTCGTAATCCTCCGGAATATCGTAATTGACGACGAGCTCAAGGTCATCGATCTGGAGACCGCGCGCCGCCACGTCGGTTGCAACGAGGTAGCTCAATTTTCCTTCCTTCATCTTCTCTATCGTCTCCAGTCTCCTGCTCTGGGCCATGTCGCCCATGAGATACTCAGTCCTGTATCCGTTGAGGTTGAGTCTCTTCGATACCTCTACTGCCCTGTCCTTGGTATTCGTGAAGATGAGACAGGATGAAGGATTAATCTTTTTGAGTATGGACAGCAGAAGTCCGAACTTCTCCGCCTTGGTCACATGGAAGAGCTCCTGTGTGATGGCCTCGACTGTAATCTGTTCGGGTTCGATGAGAATCTCCTCGCTGTTGTTCATGTAACCCCAAGCAAGATTTCTGACACGGGACGAAAGCGTTGCGGAAAAAAGCATCGTCTCCCTCTTCTCCCTGTCCCGCATGAGAGAGAACATCTTCTGGATATCGGGAAAGAACCCCATGTCGAACATCCTGTCCGCTTCGTCAAGGACAAAGATGTCGAACTGTCTGAAGTCTATCTTTCTGCTCTTTGCATAGTCTAGAAGTCTTCCGGGGGTGCCGACGTACAGATCGAGGCCTTCCTTTATCTCCTTGTCCTGTTCTCCGTAGCCGACGCCGCCGTAGAAGCAGCCTACCTTGTAACCGTCTATTCCGCCGGAAAGTCTGACGGCATCCTCTTCTATCTGGACGGCAAGCTCCCTTGTAGGCGCAACGACCAGAGCCCTGCTCTGCCTTCCGCTTTCAAGATAGCGCTGGAGAATCGTAATCAGGAAGACCGCGGTCTTTCCGCTTCCGGTCTTTGACTGGACCATGACATCCCTCTTCTTTAGTGTCACGGGCAGGACCTTCTCCTGAACTTCCGTACAGGTTTCGAATCCTGCACCTTCTATACCTTTCAAAACTTCTTCTCTTAGACCGAGTTCACTGAATTTCATTCTTTTTACCTGCTTCTAGCTTATTCCTTAATATGTGCCTTTGTCTATTTACTCGAACTTCAGGACTTCCCTGGGCTTGGAGCCGTTGGCCGGGCCGACAATGCCGTCCTCCTCCATCTGCTCGACAATACGTGCCGCCCTGTTATAGCCTATCTTCAGCCTGCGCTGCAGATATGAGGCGGATGCACTCTTGCGTTCGTAGACAATCTTCTTTGCCGCTTCGTAGAGATCCTCCTCACCGTCGTCATCAAAGAACTCCTCATCATCGTCCGTGTCGCTTTCCGGATCATCGAATATCGACTCCTCGAGGAACTCCGCCGCGGAGTTGTGATTGGCAACGAACGAAGTGACGGCTTCGACTTCACCGTCGGATACGAACGCACCCTGTATTCTCGTGAGACCGTTAGCCGAAGGATCCATAAGAAGCATGTCTCCCTTGCCGAGGAGGTTCTCCGCTCCGGTTTCATCGAGGATGACACGCGAGTTGACACCGCTGGAGACGGCAAATGCGATACGGCCGGGAAGGTTGGACTTGAGAGTACCGAGAATGACATCACTTGAAGGACGCTGGGTTGCGAGAATCATATGGATTCCCGCAGCTCTTGCCTTCGCTGCGATGCGGCTTATCGCGATATCCATCTCCTTGCCGACGACAGCCATTATATCGGCGAACTCATCCATGATGAGCACTATGTAGGGAACCTTCTCGACTCCCTTCAACTCACCAGAAAGAATCTTGTCATTCAGTCCGTTGACATTCCTCACTCCGTAGCGGGCCATCATGGCGTAACGGCGTTCCATCTCGCTGACGAGCCATTCAAGTGCCTTTATCGCTCTCTTCGCATCGGTGATTACCGGTGTGAGAAGATGGGGAATACCGTTGTATATCGTAAGTTCGACAACCTTCGGGTCAACCATTATGAGTCTGACGTCGGTCGGATCCTTCTGATAGAGAATCGTGTTGATGAACGAATTTATACAGACGCTCTTACCGCTTCCGGTGGTGCCGGCAATGATCATATGAGGCATCTTGGCCACATCGATCACGATGGGATCGCCCGTGACTGTACGCCCGAGAATCATCGGGACACGGAAGCCCATGTACTTCGGATTCTCCCTCATTGCGAAGATCATATCCTTGAATCCTATGATTGATATTGAAGGATTCGGAACTTCGATGCCTACAGCCTGCTTTCCGGGAACAGGTGCAAGTATCCTTACCTTCTTTCCACCGAGGGCATAGCTGAGTTCAGCATCACGGGCCGTTATCCTGCTGATAATCATGCCCTGTGCAAGTCTGAGCTCGTACATCGTCACTGCAGGCCCCTTGATGATGTTCGAAAGCTCGACCGAGATCTTCTGATCGGCTAGAGTCTTCACGATTATTTCGCCCTGGGCCTGGGTAAAGGAGTCTATCTCCTGGCTGATTTTCGGATAATCCTTCAGTAGTACCGGAGAAGGCGGTGTATACACTGTCTTCTGTCTGAGTGCTATGGCTGTGAGTCCTCCACGGTTCGAAGCAAGATCCCCGACTCCGACAATGAGGTTGAAATCGTCCGCGACTTCCTCCTCGCTCTTCGTCTCGAATACCCTCTTTCCATCAGGTGTCTCCGTCACGCTTCTGACTTTCGGTGTCTCGCTCGCCACGAATTCAACTTTCGGAGAAACGGTTGCCTCAGAGGAGGCGGAGTCTTTCCTTTCCTCCTTTTTCTCCGCTCCGGAAGCCGTGACAGAAGGGAGAACAGAGCTCTCCTCCTTTCCACTGGAGACCATAGTCGAAGTCTTCTTCTCTTCTCCGGAAGCCGTGACAGAAGGGAGAACAGAGCTCTCCTCCTTTCCACTGGAGACCATAGTCGAAGTCTTCTTCTCTTCTCCGGAAGCTGCGGCAGAGGAGAGAACAGCGCTCTCCTCCTTTCCACTGAAGACAGGAGTCATGTTTTTTTCCTCCGTAAGAACCGTCGATGCAGAATACGGATTCGTGACTGTTCTGTCATCTTCCGCCTTGAAGACCCGGCCCGGAGTATAGGAAACCGTCGTTTCCGTCTCCTTCTTCGAGTCATCCTTCAGGGCTTCGAAGAGCTTGTATCTCGGATGGTCTTTCGATATGTACGAAGGAGCTGTCGTGTCTTTCTCCTCCTTTTTCTCCACATTCGCCGTGCTCTGCACCGTTCTGCCGTTCTGGAGAGCTTCAAACATCCTGTAACGCGGATGGCTGGGGTCGAGAGAGGAAGGTGCGATATGCTCCTCCTTCGGCTTCACCGGGCCTGAAGAAGAGGACGTATCATGTACGCCTGTCTGGAGGTTCCTGAACATCTGGTACCTGGGATGGCTCGGGTCAAGGGTGGACGGGGCGAATGCACCCTTCTCCTGCGTACTCTCCTCTTCTCCGAGTCCGATTATCGGGCGCTGGGGAGAACGCGGGGTGCTTTCAACAGGTGTCGAATTATACATCTCAAGGGTGGCTTCAAGCATTCCGCCCTCCCTGAAATGCTTTGTATTGAGTATCGTCTCCTTGTCAAAGGTCTTCGTCTCCCCGTCGTCCTCTTCTTCTTCCCTGTCGATTTCGCTTTTCAGGTTGTCAATGAACGACGAACTCTGCACAAGCGAGGGTTTCTCCTCTGTGCGGGGGAGAGACTTCTCCTCTGTGCCGTCATAGCTGTGATGGCCGATGGTCTTAAGGGACGGCATTTCCTCAAAGGACGGGAACGAAAGCGGAGTATCAGGATTTCCTATTCCGCCCTCGTAATCAGGAGCGGGTCCTATATCCTCATCCCTCTTCCTTTCCTCTTCCTTCTCTCCCGCCTTTCTGTTCCTTTCATCTTCCTTCTGTTTCTTCTTTTCCTCTCTGCGGACGAGATTCTCCGTCTTCTCCTTCTTCTTTTCCTCTTCCTCGAGAAGTCTGTCCTTCTCTCTGGCCTTCTTTCTTTCTTCCTTCTGTCTTTCCCTGTCGCGTCTCAGTTCTTCCTTCTCACGCTTCTTCTCGTAATCCTTCTGCTCCCTCTTCCTCTGTCTTTCGAGTTTTCTCTCTTCAGCCTTCGCCTTTTTCTCGAGTTCGGCCGAATATCGTTTCTCGTCTCTGGAACGCTCTCTCGCCTCTTTCTCATTGAGTTTTCTCTGTTTTCTGAGAGCCTTCTCCTCCTCGATTGTCTCCCGGCTCTTTATGGCGCCTTCCTTTTCCAGTTTCTTTATGAGTATTCCCCTCTTCTTTCTCCATTTCTCGTCATATGTCCTGAACGACAGGAGAAGCACGATGGAAAGAAGAACCTCAAGTGCGAAGAGAATGAAGAAAAGGACAGGATCCGAAGAATGAAGTTTTTCCGGAACATAGGATGCGAACTCGGAGCCCGATGAGGCTCTGAGCGCAGTCTGAAGTGTCCCGTAGACAAAGAAGAAAACCGGTACGAGCGTCATGGAAAAAGGCTTGCGCAGTCTGAATGCGAAGACCAGGATTCCCTCGAAAAGAAGAAAGACTCCAGGCCCGACCAGAGCCCACCCGCCCCGGGTAAGGGCAATCTCTTTTGAGATGACGGACAGAAAATCAGAAAGCGGCGCTTCAAGAAGCCCGAGACCGCTGAGTATTCCGAAAATTACCGATGCAGTACCAAGGAGTGTGAACACCCAGGCAACAGCAAGTGAAAATCTGCCTTTCTTCATTTTTTCTCCCAGTTATCGAGGATGAGTATGTTTCTCTCCTCATTCAGTCCTTCAACCGTGACGGGGACGATTCTCCCGGAGAAACCGTACCCGGCTTTTTCCAGTTCTCCCATCTCCGATATAGTAGCCGCTGCAGTTCCCTTGTAGAGAATCGCCCTGTGCGAAAGCTTCACAGCATCGCCGGCTATATCGGCAAGGGGATGGAAAGCCCGGCATGTGAGAGTGTCAAAACCTGTTCCCGCATCCTTCATGTCAGAATCGACAACGGTTACGTTATCAAGTTTAAGAACCGCGGTTACATAGCGAAGGAACCCCACTCTTCTCTGCATTCTCTCGACGAGAAAGAGTCTCCTCGACGGGAAGAGTACTGCCAGGACTATTCCCGGAAGCCCCGCACCGGAGCCGAGATCGGCAATGGTCGAGCCTTCCGCCGTTTCACTTTCGAATACAGGATATGCGGAAGCACAGTCGAATATGTGGCGTACCAGTATATCCTCCCCGTCCTTCGCTCCCACAAGCTTGAGAGACGGATTGAAGAGCATTATCTCCGATATGTAACGCTCCAGCAGCCCGCTCTTCCTTTCACAGTCCCCGACACCGAGAGATGAAAGGTACCGTATGATTCTATCTTGCCTCATCATGTCTCCCCGAAAGATGGAGGGCGAGGATTGCCACGTCGGAAACCCTCACGCCGCTTATTCTTCCAGCCTGTCCGACGGATGACGGTCTGAAGAGCTTGAACTTCTCCCTGCTCTCGGCGCTGAGGCCGTCGACAGAGTCATAGTCGAAATCTTCGGGAATCTTCATTCCTTCCTGCCTTCTTGCTCTCTCGGCATCCGCCTCCTGTCTTTTAAGATAGCCCGAATATTTGACATCGAGCATGACGGAGTTGAGAACAGAGCCGCTGTAATTCCCGAGCTGCGGTATTTCATCCATCTCAAAGATGCTGCTTTCGCTTCTTACCAGTCTCTCGAGCCCGTTCTTCCCGTCCTTGCGGCTGTTACGGAGAAGTTCCCTGATTTCGTCCATCTGAGAGAGCTTCTCCTTCAGTCTCTCCATCTTCTCCTCGCTGCAGAGGCCTGCTTCATAACCGATAGCTGTCAGACGCATGTCCGCGTTGTCATGTCTGAGCGAAAGCCGGTACTCGGCACGGGATGTGAACATCCTGTACGGTTCCTTTGTTCCCTTTGTCACAAGGTCGTCGATGAGCACTCCGATGTAGGCGTCGGTACGCCCGAGCACCACAGCCCTCTCGCCCTTCAGCTTCTGACATGCGTTTATTCCCGCCATAAGCCCTTGCGCTGCAGCTTCCTCGTAGCCGCTCGTTCCGTTCGTCTGACCCGCGATGAAAAGAGATGATACTATCTTGGACTCAAGGGACGGAAGAAGGTCAAGGGGATCGAGATAGTCATATTCGACAGCATAGGCGGGGCGCATTATCTCGACATGTCTCAGGCCCGGAAGAGTACGGATGAAACGGTGCTGCACCTCTTCGGGAAGAGATGACGAAAGACCGTTGAGATACATCTCCTCCGTCCCGTTTCCCTCGGGTTCGACGAAAATCTGATGGCGGTCCCTGTCAGGGAATCTCACGACCTTGTCTTCGATTGACGGACAGTATCTCGGTCCCTTTCCGACTATCTTTCCGCCGTAAAGAGGAGAACGGTGAATGTTCTCGCGTATTATCCTGTGCGTCTCTTCGTTTGTGTATGTGATATAGCAGGGAAGGCTTACCCTGTCTATTCTGTCGTAGTCGAAGGAGAACGGCATCATGATGCTGTCCCCCTCCTGGACTTCAAGTTCATTGTAGTCCAGAGATGATGCTCTTACTCTTGCAGGAGTTCCCGTCTTCATCCTTCCCACATGGAATCCGTACTCCCTCAGCCTCTTTCCCAGACCGAGTGCGGCGCTCTCGCCGAGTCTTCCGCACGGAGCGTCATACTCTCCGATGAAGATCTTTCCCTCCATGAATGTTCCCGTCGTGAGAACGACAACACGTGCGCTTATTCTCCAGCCGCGTTCGGTGACGACACCGACTATCGTTTTCCTGCCGTCCTTCTCTTCGATGAGGAAATCAACGACAGTATCCATGAAGAGATTGAGCTTCTTCTCTCTCTCGCAGGTCTCCTTGGCCATTCGCGAATACGAAAACTTGTCTGCCTGTGCACGCGGTGCCTGTACAGCGGGACCGCGGGAACGGTTGAGAATCCTGAACTGGATCATGTTCGCATCTATGAGATGAGCCATCTCTCCGCCGAGGGCATCTATCTCCCTGACAAGATTGCCCTTTGCCAGTCCCCCGATTGCCGGATTGCAGCTCATGCGCCCGATTGCATCGAGCGACTGCGTTATCATCAGAGTATCATATCCCTCTCTGGAGAGGGCAAGAGCGGCCTCCACTCCCGCGTGTCCGCCGCCTATAACAATTGCATCATAATCTCTCATTTTTTCACTTCCCCAAGCAGAAGGACGAGAACAGTTCGTCCAGAATGTCCTCACTCGTAATCTCACCCGTAAGCTCTCCCAGTGCCTCCAGTGCACTCTGGAAGTAGAGCGCTATTATGTCAACGCTCATGTCACGGTTCGCCATGGCGTCGGACAGGGCTTCTGCAGTTTCGTCTATCTTTTCCTTCTGGCGCCTGCTTTCTATCACGGGAACCGAGGAGAATGTTCCTCTCTCGCTCACAAGAGCCGATGTCACCGCACCGATGACGGCATCGACTCCCTCTCCTGTCAGAGATGAAAACGAAATCCCGTCAGATGATGTGATATCCCTCTTCGAATGCACATAAATCGTCCCTGGGGTCTTCTCGTCGGGTTCCTTTTCCCCGATATCGAGAACATAGACGACCAGATCGGCCTCACGGATCATCCTCTCGCTGCGGCTTATCCCCTCTCTTTCTATCTCATCACCGCCCTGTCTCAGTCCGGCAGTATCGAAAAGACGTACCGGTATGCCGTCCAGTTCGCACTCGGCTTCAATGTAATCCCTCGTGGTTCCCGCGACAGGGGACACAATGGCCCTGTTCTCTCTCAGAACAGCATTGAAAAGACTTGATTTTCCGGCATTTGCGGCACCGGCGAGAACGACCTTCGCCCCCTCGGTGTAGAGACGCTCGGAACGGTATGAGGCACTCATCATCTTCAGCCGGTCGATAAGCTCTTCGACTCTCCCGACGGGGAAAACCCAGTCCTCGATTATCTCGTCCTCCCCGTAATCGAGCTGCACTTCAAGGGATGCGAGGATATTGACGATTTCGTCCTTTATCCTCAACGCCTCTCTCTTGACCGAACCGGAGAGACGTTCCACTGCATCCATGCGTCCTCTCTCCCCCTTCGCCTTCACGAGTTCCTCGACGGCTTCGGCTTCGGTAAGATCCATCTTCCCGTGCATGAATGCGCGGTATGTGAACTCCCCTCCGAGGGCGCGGCGGAACCCGGCCTTCTCGAGCAGGGAGGATATCTTCCTTATGACGGGAAGAGAGCCGTGACTCATTATCTCGAAAGCTTCTTCCGATGTGTACCCGTGACCCTTTTCATACTTTATGACGATTACCTCGTCGACAGTTTTCCCCTCCTGATCAACTATCCGGCCGTATACAGCCGTGTTGCTGGGAGAAGAAGAAAGTCTCCCTTTGAAAAAGGGAGCAAGGAGCGAGAGAGAGTTCTCTCCGCTTGCTCTTATGACAGCCAGTGCAGATGGGGCATATGCTGTGGCGAGAGCGTAGACGGGTTCATCCGTTGTGTACTGAAACATGGTTTCATTCTAGTCAGAAACGACTCTCCGATACAATAGAGCACATCTCGGTGGACCAGTTTTTTTACATCTGTTAAACTCTACTCATGTTTGATTTTACAGCACAGAAAAAACGCAGCATCTTATTCGAAAACATCAGAAGATTCTTCAACGGGAGAAACTACCTCGAAGTTTCGACTCCGACACTTTCCCCTTACCTGATTCCCGAACCCACGATAAAGACATTCTCGACCCGTTTTTCAAACGAATTCGTAGGAGAAAGGGAATTCTTTCTCATTCCGTCTCCGGAAATATACATGAAGGAGATGCTTGCCTCCGGTTCCGGTTCGATCTACCAGATTTCGCAGTGCTTCCGCAACGCCGAACAGCTGGGAGATGTGCACAATCCGGAGTTCACGATGCTTGAATACTATACAGTGGGCTATGACGATTCAGATTCGATTGCGCTCACCGTGGAGATGATTGAAAAAACAGCACTCTCCCCTCTTCCTTGGCTGAAGAAGAAACCCCTTGTAATCACAGTCGAGGAGGCCATGGGGAAATACGCCGGCGTCGACCTTGTGAAGGCCCAGGATATCTCATATCTGAGGGAGGAGGCGGAGAGACTTGAACTGCCGGTTCCAGACAAGGAGACGTGGGAAGACACGTTCAACAGGATCTTCCTTACTTATGTCGAACCCAATCTTCCGAAGGACAGAGAGGTTTATCTCAGAGACTATCCCAGACAGATTGACTGTCTGGCAAAGGACTACTCTGACAGACCTTACAAGAAACGCTGGGAGATGTACATAAACGGAGTCGAGATAGCTAACTGCTACGACGAGGAGACGGACAAGGCGAAGATCAGGGCCTACTATGAAAGAGAACAGAGAAGGCTTGAAGAGGAAAGGAAAGGGACAGGAGATGTCATCAGTCTCTCCGATCCCGCCTTCCCGGATCTCGACATGCCGTCATCCTCGGGCGTCGCCATCGGGCTCGACCGTCTGCTGATGGTGAATCTCGGCCTTGATGAGATAGCCCCGCTCATCGCATTTCCGATGTGCTCGTTATTCGGAAAGTGAGGAATGACGGTCTCTGGAGAGAGAACGTTCATTACGGGTCAGGAATGGTTCACTGCCCGCCCCCGTGCAACATGAGCCCGTGCAAAAAGGGAAGAAAAGTGCGGATGACGGAAAATTCCGGAAAGAATGATTTGCAATACAAGAATTTACCTTTCCTCCCTTCTTTACAATGAATGTGTCTTTCTGTTATTCTAACCCGTGGTTAAACTGTTAATTACTAATTGAGGTATAAAGAATGATTAAAGCAGGACAGATTGAAAAAGGTACAGCGCTCCTCATCAAGGGTCAGCCGTTCCTCTGTGTTGAAAGAGAATTCGTAAACCCTGGCAAGGGTTCTGCATTTGTGAGACTCAAGCTCAAGAGCCCGGCTACAGGCCAGACACTCTCCGAGACAATCAAGTCACAGG
>CAZKIT010000032.1:1549-13594 GCA_964552905.1 uncultured Spirochaetaceae bacterium | reverse complement strand
GAGAAGCAGAAGGAGATGGAGGCCGATTTCCAGGGAATGTTCTATGCGATGATGGCGGTCATCCACGCTTCCGTCAATCTCGAAATCGTGACGAACAAGGGACGTATAGATGCTGTCGTGAAGACGCCGTGTCACGTGTATGTGATGGAGTTCAAGAGAGACGAATCTGCTGACGCGGCATTAAAGCAGATATCTGACAGAGGTTACTGGGAGAAGTACAGAGCCTGGAGCAACGGCTCCACACGTACTGTTCATCTCCTCGGGATAAACTTCAGCAGCGAGAAACGGAACATAGAGGAGTGGAAGGAGGAAATTCTGAAGTAACAGTGATTGCCGTTACCCATTCTTTCCGTATTCCACGATGAAGTATCCTTCAGGACTCTTCCGCATTTATTTTCCCATACCCATGTCCACTCCGTTCCCGATGAGGGTGTTTTCAATGAACGGGTTATCGGTTTTCTGCATGAAGATGCTGGTACCATTCACTTCAGATATGGAAGCGAAAAATGTCTCCCGAAAGATGGAGCTTCTTTCTCCTTCACTCAATGTGACAGTCCCTCCGATGATTCATTCAGACTTAAGACAGTTCGAATGTACGCAAGTGATTTCCGTATCATTCATCTGTCTGACCCCGCCTCTTGCGGTATTCGCTCGGAAGCATACCTGTTATCTTATGGAATATTTCGCTGAAGTATGTGCTTGAACAATAGCGGAGACGGGCGGCAATGGAGGCTATGCTGTCGTTTGTACCGAGAAGGAGCGTCTTCGCCTTTTCCATTCTCACAGTGTCGATGTACTCATTGAGGCTCTTTCCCGTCTCAGCCTTGAATCTGCGGGTGAGGTAGTATGGCGTGTAGCCGAACTGGTCGGCAATCAGCGTTGCCGAGAGCTCGTCCTCCATGTGAGTGAGGATGTAGTCACAGCATTCCTGTACAGTCTGGGAATACTTTGATTCGTTCTTTGCCTTCCTGACACGGCGGATGAAATCCGTATACATGTCGTTTGAGAGCGACGTCAGTGCAGATATCGTCTTTGCCTCGACCATGGTCTGGATGTAGGCATCGCCGACTGCATGGGCGATGTCCGGTGAGAGCCCGCCCTTTATGGCTTCCCTGGCACAGAGTGACGTAAAGACGATGACTGAAATTGTCGCCTGCATGAGGGGGTTCGCCGTCCTGACCTGTACCCCTGTGCTCAGTGCTGAAGATTTTGCAAGCGCCTTCTTGTAATCTGGGTTTCCTTCCCTGACATTGTATAAAAGCTCCTGCTCCGCCATACTGGTAAGAAGGCGGTTACGTTTCTGCCTGTTCCGGTTTGACTGCTCTGCCGTATTCTGTGTCGTCTGATAGATGATGTTGTCGGAGTTCATCTTCCGTCCGGTCAGTGCGAGATTGAGCATCAGGATGTAGTGCTGGAACATCTGCATCGGGATTACGGGAAGTGACATGAGAAAGCTCCCGTAATCGAAATTCTGGTCAAGGTAGGGAAGTGCATCCTTCAGTGTCCTTTCCAGGCCTTCCGTGATGATTGCCGTATTCAGTACCGGTCCGATTACATGGAGTCTCCTTTCCGTTCCCTCTCCGACTTTGACGGCTCCCCACAGAAGTCCGAAGCCGGAAGATAGAAAAAGGGGAGCGTCAGATGGATTGTCAAGTGCATATCTCAGGCATCCGGATTCCTCAAAGAGCCTCTGTCCAGCTTCTTCCTCTCTCTTGTCTCCCAGAAGATTTCCGCTTCCGTCATACTCACGGAATGCGATATCGTACTTACATTGGATAAGGTCCTTAAGAAACTCAAGCTTCTCTTCATCCGTCACCTGCGGAATTCTCCTCTTTTAAAGGACTTAGATGATTGTCCTTTTTTCTGAAAATATCATAAAATCGTGGAACATGCAAGAAATTCGTTATTGTTTGCAAAGTGCACTAATTTTTGATATAAAAAACGAATTAATTAGCTTGCGTCATTCCTTAACCTCGTTATGATACATATAGTTACGTGGTCTTTACGTATCTTAAATCTCTTTTCGGAGGAAATCCATAATGAGCAAGAAAGAAAAAAATCCCGATCATCTCAGTTTCGGTCGTCTTCTGGCTTTCAAGAGCTCTGACATTTCTGCGGCATGGGTGAATGTCATTGTTCTCAACTACCTCTCCATCTATGCATCCGATACCCTCGGTGTATCTACGCTGCGTGTCGGCACACTGCTGCTTCTGAGCAAGATCTTCGATGCCATCACTGACATCTTTGCAGGTTTTCTGGTCGACAGGACCAAGACGAGACTCGGCCGCGGACGCACATATGAACCCGCAATCATCGGCATGACGCTGTGCACGGTTCTCCTTTTCTGCGGAAAGCCGGAATGGAGCGAGGCCGTGAAGTCCGCATGGATCTTCTGCATGTATTCGCTGACATTCGCAATCTTCTCGACACTCAGGCTTGCGGCTCTCAGCCCCTATACGATTGCGCACTTCTCAAATAACTCCGCGCTCATCAAGAAGGTCGCTTCCTTCGGCGGTATCATAACGATGGGCGGCAGCATCATCGTGAGCGTAGGCTTCCCGATGATCATGAAGCGCGTAGCAACATCCGCATCCGGCTGGACGAGGGCAGTACTCATCGTCATGATTCCCGCAACTCTCATCGGACTGCTGAGATTCTTCTTCTGCAAGGAAGATCCCTCGGTCGACACGGACAGCAGCAAGGAGACCCTCCATATAAAGGATGTCTTCGAACTTCTCAGGAAGAACAAGTATGTCTGGCTCTATGCCCTGATAATGCTCAGCTACAACCTTACGACTAACCTCGCATGCGGCTCGTACTACTTCACATACATCGTCGGAGACCTGGACAAACTCGGAATCCTCTCGGTATTCGGTATAATCCTCCTGCCTCTTATGCTGACATTCCCTGCTATCATGAAGAAGCTCGGAACGATGGGCAGGATGATAGCGCTCTTCGCTGTCATCGGGATCGCGGGCTATGTCATCGTGTTCTTCTCCGGAGCAAGTGCAATCGGTGTCTACATCGGCTATCTTCTTGCAACTCTTGCAGGTCTTCCCATCGCTTACTACGGCATCCTCTTTGTCATGAACATCTGCAACTACAACGAACGCATAGGACTCAGGCGCATGGAGGCCTCATCTTCCGCTCTCGCTAACTTCTCGTCGAAGCTCGGTGCGGCACTCGGTGCGTATGTCACGGGTCTTGTCCTCTTCATCGGAGGTTATATAAGCTCATCCGATGCAGTACAGCCCGAGAGTGCTCTCATGGCTATCCGCATCGACTATTCGATAGTCCCGATAATCTTCATGGTCATCATCGCGGTATGTGCACTTGCATTTGCAAAGCTTGAAAAGGAAAACAGAGCATATGCCGATGCAAAGAAGGCAGCAGAGACAGTCCAGAAAGCAGACTGACAGACAGAATGTGCCGGACGTCCGGCACATTCCCCGTCGGGAAGGAGATTCACGATGATGAAATCAGTTCAGCAGATAATGCTCGGCACTGTCTGCACAAGTGAAAAAACAGCTCTTGAAACGCTTTCCCGCATAAGGAGAGCAGGCTACGACGCCGTCGAGCTCAATTCCTTCATGACCCATCCGACTCCGCTCGTTGTGAGAATGCTCACGAAGGCTGCGGGGATGCCGACAGGAAAGTGCGGGAAGCTTGACTGGAAGGCTCTCCTCAGGGAATCTTCCCTTCTAGCTTCGGCTTACCACACGGACCTCGGGTCCCTTGAAAGGAATCCCGATTCCGTTATTGAAGACGCAGCGGCGTACGGCACTGACAGAGTCGTCATAACCGGTATGTACCGCTTCGACTACCGGAGACGTGATGCTGTCTCGGATCTTGCCTCAAGACTCGATGATGCAGGTGGAAAACTCCGCTCTTCGGGCCTCCGCCTCTTCTACCATAATCACAACGCGGAGCTTCTGAGAACAGGGAAGGATGAGTGTGCCTACGACATGCTCATCAGGGAGACTGATCCGGAAAAGGTCTTTTTCGAGTTCGATTCCTACTGGATAGCAGATGCAGGCGGAAGTCCTTTATTTTGGATGGAGAAGCTTGGACAGCGTATGAAGCTCTGGCATATTGCCGACAGGGGAACGAGAATCGGCAGGACGCCGATGACCCCGATTGTAAAGTCTGACAGCGTGGAGCTCGGAACCGGTAACATGATGCTTGCCGAGCTTCAGAATGCGGCGAAGAAGAACGGGATTGAATGTGTTGTTCTCGAGAGTCACCGTAACTGGATTGATTCTGATCCTGTGAAGAGTCTCGAGATGAGCGGTGAATGGCTCAGAAAGTATTTTTAATGGAGATAATCAATGAAAGCGGTAAGACTCAGATGTGACTCTCTTTATTCTCCTATCGGCATCTCGCTCCACAGACCCGTGCTCAGCTGGATATGCTCGGACGGAGTCAGACAGACGGGCTATCATATAACGGCGACCGTGAACGGAAAACGCATCTGGGATACAGGAGATGTAGCATCATCTTCAATGCATGTTCTTTCCGGCTATGAGGGAAAGCCCCGCGATCGTGTCGTCTGGACAGTACGCCTCAGGGACGAGAACGGGGTCTGGGGAGACGGTAGCACATCATACTACGAATACGGCATCACGAAAGGGGACTGGAAGGCCGGGTGGATCAACCCCGAACTGAAGAGGGACGGGAAAGCCAGACAGCCCTCATCGGTCCTGAGACGTCTCTTCCACGCAGAGAGAGGCTCTTCATCCTCATGGCGCCTCTATATCACATGCCACGGCATGTATGAGGCAGTCATCAACGGAAAGAAGGTCGGAGATTTTGTTCTTGCTCCGGGTATCGACAACTACAATAAGCGACTCCAGGTGCAGTGCTATGATGTTTCGCCCCTCATTCATGACGGTGACAATGAAATCCGGGTCACTCTCGGCGACGGCTTGTACCGCGGCAACAACGGCATTGACGGCATCCACAATCTCTCCGGTAAGGACATAGCGCTTCTTCTTCAGCTGGAGAAGGACGGCGTACCCGTCGTCATCTCCGATTCCTCCTGGGAGGCGAGCCAGAATGGCAGCGTGAGGGAGAATGACACCGAACTGGGGGAGACGCAGGATCTGCGACTTGAAGAAGTGACACAGTGGCACGGCGTGAAAACGGAGAAATTCTCCTTCGATAACCTTGTCGCAGCGGACAGTGTTCCCGTCATCGAACAGGAAAGGTTTCCCGGAAAACTCATCAGAGTTCCCAACGGAGAGACTGTCGTCGACTTCGGCCAGAACATCGGCGGATACACAATTCTCACGGTCACGGCGAAGGCAGGAGACAAGATTACGCTCTGGCACGGCGAAACACTCGACAGGGACGGCAATTTCACCCAGTCGAACTATGATCCGGGTGCACGCAATAAAAACGGAGGAATCCCGCAGAAGCTTACATGCATCTGCAAGGACGGAAAGAACACATTCCATCCGAAGTTCTCCTTCTTCGGCTTCCGCTATGTAAAGGTAGAGACAGATATCGATCTCAAGGATGCGGTATTTACGGCAGTTGCAGTCTATTCCGAGATGCCGCAGACGGGATTCTTCAGCTGCGGCAACGGAGACGTCAACCGCCTCTATCTGAACAGTCTCTGGAGCATGCGCTCCAATTTCTGTGATATCCCGACAGACTGCCCGACGAGGGAGAGAGCGGGATGGACGGGGGACGCAGGCGTCTTTGCGCCGACTGCCGTATATCTTTGTGACTGCTATCCGGTTCTGAGAAAGTGGCTTTCATGCTGCAGGGTCGAACAGAAGAGAAACGGAATTGTGAGCAACATAGCTCCCGCCAACAATGTCTCGGGAATAATCACGAAGATTATCCGCGGCTCGGCTGGATGGGGCGATGCGTGCGTTCTTGTTCCCTGGGCTCTGTACTCCGCCTACGGCGATGAGACAATCCTCAGGGAAAACTACGACATGATGGCAAAGTGGGTACGGTTCTGCAGAAAGCGTGCTTCCAGAACGAGACGGGTAAACCGAGGTAATCCCTATAAGGAATATCTTGTCGACACGGGATTCCACTTCGGCGAATGGCTCGAACCCGATATATCGTCAATGGATGCAATGCGCACCAATCTCAAGAACGGTGCCCCCGAGGTTGCAACTGCCTACTTCTACCGGTCTGCCGGCCTTCTTTCGCGTATTGCCAGAATACTAGGTAAGAGAGATGACGAGAAGGAGTTCGCCGCCATGGCGGAGAACGCGAAGAAAGCATACCGCTACACCTGTACGGAGAACGGTACCATACACAGTGACCGTCAATGCTCATACGTGCGTGCCATCGCCTTCGGCCTTCTCGACGGAGAGGAGAAGATGGCCGCTGCAGATACGCTCTCTTCTCTTGTGGAGAATAACGGTTTCCATCTGAACACCGGATTTCTCTCCACACCGTTTTTATGTGATGTACTGGCGCGTAACGGTCACAGAGACACCTCTTACCGGCTCCTGCTGCAGGACACATGCCCCTCGTGGCTCTATGCCGTGAAGAAGGGGGCAACCACAGTCTGGGAGACCTGGGACGGAATAAGGGAGGATGGCACTGTCCATGATTCCTTCAACCACTATTCCTACGGAGCTGTCAGCGGATGGCTCTTCAGCGGAGTATGCGGAATAAATCTGGATGGGGGCAGATTCAGAATCTCACCCGTTCCGTCACCGGTGCTCGGCTATGCCGGGGCCGAGTGGAACTCGCCTCTCGGAAGAGTCTCGAGCGCCTGGAAATATGATGGCGATACCATTCACTTCACTTTCTCCGTTCCCGCCAACACGGAAGCGGACATCATCCTTCCGGACGGCACGGAGAAAACAGTGCCGGCGGGAGACTACACTTTTGAAATCAGGGAGAACACACCATGAATTTACCCGAACACTTCTTACTCGGAGCCGCAACGGCAGCTCATCAGACAGAGGGAAACAACAGAAACAGTGACTGCTGGGCGCTCGAGAACATCGAGCACACGGATTATCTCGAGAAATCGGGAGACGCAGTCGATCACTACAACCGCTATGAGGAGGATATACGACTCCTGAAGAGGGCGGGGCTCAACGCCTACCGCTTCTCCATAGAGTGGGCGAGAATCGAACCGGAAGAGGGAAAGTTCGACGACAGGGAAATCGAACACTACAGAAGAGTCATCCGCTTCTGCCGGGATAACGGGGTGGAGCCCGTGGTGACGCTTCATCATTTTTCGTCTCCCGTCTGGCTCATCAGAAAAGGGGGATGGGAGGCAGAGACGACTCCCGATGACTTTGCACGCTACGCTGAGTACGTGATGACGAAGCTCGGCAGTGACCTCAGTTATGTCTGTACCATCAACGAGGCCAACATGGGCCTTCAGATTGCAGCCATTGCAAAACGCTACATGAAAGAGATGCTCCGCGTCGGAAAAAAGAAAAAGCAGGATGCCGACGGCAAGGTGCAGGTCGGCATGAACCTTGAAACCATGCTGAAGAACATGGCTCTTGCCGGAAAGGAGAAGACGGAGGCTGTCGGCGTGAAGGACCCGAAGGTCTTCCAGTCAATGCGTACGAAGAACGGCGATGCTTTGATCATGAAGGCACACATGAAGGCAAGGGATGTAATCAGACGGGTATCCCCTCACGTGAAGGTAGGACTCACGCTCTCGCTGCATGATGTGCAGAGCGTTGCAGGCGGCGAGAAGCAGGCGGAGAAAATCTGGAACGATGAGTTCACTCATTATCTCGAGTACATAAAGGACGATGATTTCCTCGGCGTCCAGAACTACACACGTACCCTCGTTGCACGTTCGGGGGATATCGGGGTACCGGAAGGTGCCGAGACGACACAGATGTCGTACGAGTTCTACCCTGAGGCACTGGGACACGTTATCGAGCGTGTCGCAAAGGACTTCAGAAAGGATATCCTCGTGACGGAGAACGGCATTGCAACCGATGACGACAGAGAGCGCTGCGAGTTCATACGCCGTGCAATGCTCTCCGTGGAGAAGTGCCTCGACAAGGGACTCCCCGTCAGAGGATATTTCCACTGGAGTCTCCTTGACAACTTCGAGTGGCAGAAGGGCTTCTACATGCATTTCGGTCTCATCGCGGTTGACCGCAGCAATATGTCACGTCACCCGAAGGAGAGTCTTGCGCTCCTTGGAAGCTACAGCAAGGAGAGAATCTGAAATGAGAGAAACACTGAATCTGAACGGCGGCTGGTTCTTCAATAAAACAGCAGTAGTGCCGGAAAAACTCCCTTCGGGGTGGGAAAGCATTGATCTTCCCCATACATGGAACGCATCAGACGGACAGGACGGCGGCAATGACTACTGGAGAGGAACGGCAATGTACACAAAGCTCTTCCCGATGCCGGAAAACATGGAGAAAAGAGCCTGTGTCCTCTCCTTCGACGGCGTCGCGATGACGGCGGACGTCTACCTCAACGGCTGTCATGTTACACACCACGAAGGCGGCTACTCGGCATTCCGTGCAGATATTACCCGGTATCTTGAGAAGGAAAACCTCCTCTGTGTCTCTGTGGATAACAGCGAGAACGACCGTGTTTACCCTCAGAAGGCGGATTTCACCTTCTACGGCGGAATCGTGAGGGACGTGAATCTGATTCTTCTGCCGGAGAAGCATTTCTGCCTCGTGGAGGATGCGATGCCGGGAATAAGGGTGACACCCGTCGTCGACCTCGAAAACCAGACTGCCGCTGTGACTGTCGAGACCCGTCAGACAGGGGACGGAACTGTCGACATAACAATAGGGGATGAGACAAAAACCGTACCTTCCGTAAACGGACACGCAAAGGCAGAGTTCCTGCTCTCTCCCGTCCGTCTCTGGAACGGTCTTGAGGATCCGTATCTTTATACGGCAAAGGCTGTCTACGGTGATGATGAAGTAGTCACGAGATTCGGGTGCAGAAAGTATGAGATTGATCCAGAGAAGGGCTTCATCCTGAACGGAAGAAGCTATCCGTTGAGGGGAGTATCGATGCACCAGGACCACAAGGGTACGGGAAGCGAGGCCATCCGGGAGAAAATCGGGGAGGACATCTCCCTTGTTCTCGATATAGGTGCCAACACCATAAGACTTGCTCATTACCAGCATCCGCAGTACATGTACGACCTCTGTGACGAGAAGGGAATTGTGGTCTGGGCTGAGATACCGTATATCTCGATGCATATGAAGAGGGGGGAGGAGAATACACTTTCCCAGATGAGAGAGCTGATTGTGCAGAATTACAATCACCCGTCAATTGCTGTGTGGGGACTCTCGAACGAAATCACGGCGGCAAGTGCAGTCAGCGAGGAGCTTCTGGAGAATCACCGTCGTCTGAACGACCTTGCGCACAGCCTCGATTCCACACGTCCGACAACGATGGCGAACGTCTTCATGCTCGACACATCAAGCCCGATTCTCTCCATTCCCGATGTCAACAGCTACAACCTCTATTTCGGCTGGTACCTCGGAGAACTCGAGCAGAACGACGAGTTCTTTGATTCGTTCCATAAAAACCATCCGGATATGAGCATAGGGCTTGCCGAATACGGAGCAGATGCAAATCCCAGATTCCAGAGTGCAACGCCGGAGAAGGGGGACTACACTGAAAGCTACCAGTGCATCTATCACGAGCATATGGTGAAGATGATATCTTCCCGACCGTGGCTCTGGGCAACTCATGTCTGGAACATGTTCGACTTCGCCGCAGACGGCCGCGATGAAGGCGGCAGCCACGGCGAGAACCAGAAGGGGCTCGTGACATTCGACCGTAAGACGAAGAAGGACGCCTTTTATCTCTATAAGGCGTACTGGAGCAGAGAACCCTTTGTCCATATCTGCGGCAGACGCTACAAGGATCGTACTGAAGAAGAGACAGAGATAAAGGTTTACTCGAATCTTGAAGAGGTGTCTCTCTATCTAGACGGCAAACTCCTTGAAACAAAGAGGGCTGACAGGGTCTTTGTCTTCCGTATTGCAAATACCGGTACCCGGAGAATCGAAGCCCGAGCCGAAGGCTGCTTGGACAGCATCACAATATCACGGACAGATACTCCCAATCCTTCGTATTCGATGCCGAACCGCCAGACGGTCATCAACTGGTTTGACGGCGAGATAGACGAAAGCTGCTGGTCCATAAAGGACAACATGGCAGCGGCCATGGCTTCAGAGAAGGTCGGCGCTATCATGAAGGGAATGATGGATAAGGCGGCCGCCTCACGCGGTGATGTGGCAACTGCAGTGAAGGACAACCCGGCGCTTGTTGAGATGATGCAGCGTGCAATGGCCCGTATGACGATAGAGGGCATGCTCAAGCAGGCCGGTGCCGACACCGAAAGCATGAAGCAGCTGAACCGCATCCTGCAGACGATACATAAGGAATAGGGGAACAGCGTATCATGATATACAACACAAACATGAAAGTGGGGCATCTCCTGGAGAATGCGAAAGCGGAAGAGGTGGTGAATGCATTCCTCCCCGGGGTACTGAATGCTGTACGCAATAAGAGTCAGGCTCTGGAACTGTCAGTGGCACAGCTGGTAAGATATTCCCGGATTCCTGGGGCAGACCAGGTTCTGTTACGCATCGATGAAGCATTGGAGAGCCTGAATACCCCTGAAAACCGGATCAGCGCTTCAGAAAGAACACTCATTGAAAGCTTCCTCAAGCTTGATGAAGAAGACCGCAGGCGTATTCACGGCAAGCCGTGTCATCACCAGGATGCAGTCTACCCGGGGCAGGTATGGCTGGACAGGTGCGGTCAGCGCATACAGGCTCACGGCGGAGCTGTAATCCATGAAAACGGAGTGTATTACTGGTACGGCGAGAACAAGGAACATACAGACGGAAAAAACGGTATCTGGACATGGGGAATAAAGGTCTATTCCTCCACGGATCTCTATAACTGGGAGGACCGCGGCTTCCTGATTCCTCCGGTTCTGGACAATCCCGATTCGCCTTTGTTCCCGACAAAGCGTATTGACCGTCCGCACATTCTGAGATGCAGTGCCACGGGAAAGTATGTATGCTGGATCAAGCTTTCCGGCCCGGAGGCGGCATTTACAATCTGGCAGTCTGACGAGCTGCTGGGCCCGTATGAAATGGTGAGTGAGCTCTACAACCCGGGAGGGTACAAAATCGGAGATTTCGATCTCATGGCTGACGAGAGTACGGGCAAGGGCTATGTCTGTTTTGATGCAGATCATTCAGCCATGCTCTGCATGCTTCTGAGTGATGACTATCTGTCTGCCGAGAGTGTCGTTTCCAGAAGCTATTCCGGCCTGAAACCGCCGTTCACAAGGGAAGCTCCGGCTCTTTTCGAGTATCGCGGAAGAAAGTATATGATTACAAGCGGCATGTCAGGTTATGTCCCGAACCTCAGCGACTATGGCGCTGCAAAAGACTGGGACTGCAGCTTTCTGAGTATCGGCAATCCTCACGTTGATGATCCGTCCCGTGCCTCCTTCAACAGCCAGATATCGAAGGTCTTCAGGGTAGAGGGAAAGGAAGGGCTTTTCATCGCAATGGCAGACAGGTGGCTGCCGGAGTATCCCGTGGATGCCGCTCGTGCCGATATGTTCACAAGGACGATTGCCGGCACATACGACAGGGAAAACTACCACGCGAGCGACAGGGAGATGGAGGAGATGTATCAGGCGATTTCTTCTGAAAAGGCGAACACATCCATAGCAGATTATGTGTGGCTGCCGTTCCGGATGACAGAATCGTCCGACGGACAGTGTCCTGAAATCCGTATCGTGTGGCAGGATCGATGGAAAACAGACGAAGAGACGGCCGAATAAGGGAACTTCCCGGATCAGAGGCTCGGAGACTACCGGGCCTCTTTGAATACTCCATCCCGTTAACCCAACCCCGGCCATGCCGACATCAGGGGTAGGCTTATTATCTGGAGACGTATATCACCTCCGATAGATTGGAAGTGCCTTAGAGTTTATTTATTTTTTCGCTATGTATTTCTGGTTTTTACTGTTGGGTTTATCCGGCATCGTCATCGACAATTTACCCTGTGCAAGAAGGGGCTGGAGGTATC
>CAZKIT010000032.1:0-1449 GCA_964552905.1 uncultured Spirochaetaceae bacterium | reverse complement strand
CTATCTTGTTCCGTCACTACCCAAGATGTATCTTCTTTGCCCCAGTTCTTGTTCTTCAGGGTTGCGTAAAGCATGAATTCGGATTGTCTGTACTCCGGTTCGGGAAGACCAGCATTTTCCATATCCCTGTAGACACGATCGACACCTTCTCCGAACTCCTTTACAAGGTCATACTCATTCAAGAGCTCCACAATCTTCGGGTTACGGGAGAAATGGTATTCCCTTATATTGTTGATTCTGACGAGGCCGGGTAGGGTACCGGGACTCTCCACAAGAAAATGGTCATCGAACATCTTTACCTGGATATCTGTTCCCATGATGCTGTAGTCCCTGTGTGCAACGGCATTGACAATAAGCTCCATCCAGCAGAATTCCGGGTATTCAGGAGTTGTCTGGAATACTCCGCCTTTGCCAAGCTTTGTGTATTCTCTTATCTGGGTTCTCACGAAGGCGATAGCATCATTTAACTGGTCAAGAATGCGTCCTGTGAACTTCACATCCTTTATGACGTTCATCCTGTCTCCGACTTCAGCCCTTGTTCCTTCGTAGCGTACAAAACGGACACGGGCACGCGGAAAGAACTTCTGTGGATTCTTTCCGAAAAGAAGAATGGCTGAACCGCTGACTCTATCATCACCGTCACAGGTAGTGATGAACTCGTTGTTATGCCTGAGATAGAATTCCGCATTCCCTTTCGTGTATCCGATTTTCCTGCAGTATTCACTGACGAAATCGAGGTCGATATCATCAATTGTGGCTCTTGCCACACTCTGGTCTTCGAAGTATTTGACGCCCTTTGCATAGACAAGCTGGAGCCGTTGCTCGAAATTTAGCTTCTTGCTTTTGTCTCCCACACGGAGGAATACTTCATCAGCCTGGTTTGTGATAACCTGGTCTGAAGGAAAAATCTGCATGAGCAGGATATGATTGGCCCGTCCCTTGAAGTCTGTGACATCAAGAGTGTTGACTTCAGCCCTTACGCTTGGAATGCAGTAGTCGAACGGAACCCTGACAAGTTCGTTTATGTTCTTCTGGTATTCGTCTATTCCGGTAATCTTTCCCTCGTCTTCGATACCGACAGCAAGAAAGCCACCGTCGGCATTTGCCATGGCAACAACCGTTACTGCAAAGTCCATAGCTTTGATTCTTGCGGACTTTCTGTCAAGAATCTGTCTCTCCGTACAGAACTGAAGGTCTTCGATTCTTCTTGGATCAAACACTGCTTTTGCCTCCCGGTTGCTTATCTGGTTTCATCATTTTCATGATAGCCCATAAAACAATCTGCCATCAAGAATTTGCCCCGTTTTCTTTATGGAGAAGAGCTGTACTGAGTCTGCTAGTAAGGCTATGAATCAGTATACCTGTTGGAAGCAAAACAGCGAAAAGTCCGAGAATTATCGACTTTTCGCTCCTTTGAAGGGCTTTTTTGCCTTATAAACAGCGAAAACT
>CAZKIT010000031.1:0-13876 GCA_964552905.1 uncultured Spirochaetaceae bacterium | reverse complement strand
AGTTTGTGTAATATATGCTTTATACTTAAAAATAGATAATTCAAGAAAACATAAATGAATTGTTCTTTCATTATCATTATATTTATTTTTGTTTTTAGGGGCAGTGTTTATTAGCACCGCCCCTTTTCTTTTACTTGTCTAATGTTGTAATTCTTACAACTGCATTTTCGTACGTGGTTATGTTCTCTCCATCGTCGCCTTTGCCCTCTAACAACTTTTTAGCCCTCAACTCATCTAACTGCAAACGCCGTTCGTTCTGCTCAATCTTTTGTTTCTCTAACCGCAACTTCTCCATAGCAGTATCGTGCTTATCTATTATTGCTATAAATTGAGTAGATAAAAAAACGTACTTTTCTTTGTTTTCTTGTTTTATTTCTTCCATAATACTTGGAATACTATCAATGAAAGCACAAGTTAATAACTTCTTTTTCAGTCGCTTAAATCTTGGATTTGCGTCTTCTGTGTTCATTTCTGTAAGGGCTTTTAAGTCCTGAGTGGTTACTGTCCGTTTTGTTCTCATTTCTTTTTATTCTTTTTAAGGGGGTGTGTTTTAATTAATTAAACTTAACTTTTTGATTTTATAGCGTTTTTTTGTACCAAAAAACAATGTATTTGCTATAAATTTTAGCAAAAATATATCAATTTTCTATCGTGTCTTTGTTGAAATAACAAAATGATAAAAGAAAACTATTGTAATATTGCACAATATTAATACAAAAACAGCGAATTGGTATGATTTCGGCAACATTATTAAATTTATTACCTTATATAAGCGGAGGGCTACAGATGTTAAGCACCTGGAAAGGTACAAGAGACGCAAGCAAGCAGAATCAAAAGACACAGCAACTAATAGATAGCGACCTAAAACAAGCGGAGACAGATAGAAAGATAACTGGCGACAACTATTTAGACACTACAGAGGGCAAGGCGTTAGCAACACAAGCCTTAGACGCATTAAGGGAAGCAACTTTGGGAGCAAGCAACACGTCCATTAAGTCTAATGAGACGACCGCACAAAGATTAGCAAGGCAAGCACAAGCACAAAAGACCTATTCTAATATTATACAACAATTGGCGTCCCGTTCTACACAATACAAACAGAATGCAGACGCTCTATTGAATAAGGCACGCAGAGAACACACAAACGCACAGACTAAAATAAACAATATGGCGGCTCAAAGTGATGTTAATAGCGGAATAGGAGTCGCTCAAGGTATTGGAGACGTTGCCACTGGCGTTCTATTACAAAATCAATTAGGGGCACAAAACGGAGTAGGTGCAAATAACAAAACGACTACCACGCCGAGCGGAAACGCTAATAAGAACGCCGTAACGCCACGAATTAGTGCAAATGATATAGAAACACAATCAAAACAATTTAGCGTCTCACAAGCCCCTAAAAAAGCGAATACGTCCTATTTGAGAGACCTACAACTATACAGAAACATAGCCGACAACTATAATAATTACGTTAATTTCAAAAATAGACGATAGAAATGTTCAATATAAACGATATAGTAAGGAATAGTGTTAATAACTTGGTACAGAACGAAACCGAGACAGCATTAGAGCAACAAGTTTTGCAAGATATAGCGAACGAACAAGCAACGCAAGAGCAAACACAACCAACGCAAGAGCAGACACAACCAACACAGACACAACCAACTACAATAGATAACCGCCCTAATAATGTGCCTAAAAACTACGTTCGTTACAAGAACACTATAACGCAAGAGAATGAGACTTCGCGAGGCACGCAAAAGCAAGATGTGCAAGGAAGTGGAACAAAGAGTAATACGCAGACTATTTCTACTGATTACGATACAGACAAAGCAAACGCAGTAGCAGATGCAGAGAGAGAACGTTATAGACAATTGTTAGCACCTTATCAACAGCAACAAAGAGAATACTTTAAGTCGCTTACTGATATCTACAATCGTCTATCCCCTGATAAAGTTACACCGCTTAAACAAGACGAACGTTTGGCGGGTATTCAAGCATTAGCAACGGCAATAGGTAATTTAGGTAGAGCAGTCGGCAAGAGTTTAGGCAACGATAAAGGCTTAGGTATGGTAACGGTAGATGATGACAAGAAATTCTTAAACTTCTACAACAAAGCCCTATCCGACCACGATAAAGTAAGACAAGCCGAGGCAGAAGAGGGACTAAGACAACTAAATCAACAGATAGAACTATTAAGAGGCAAGAATGATTTGGACGGCAAAGTTATGGCTCAAATAATAGACGCGGGCGAGAAAGCAAGAGACAGAGCATTGAACGGCAACAAGACAGTAACAAGCAACAACGACTACACAAACACAGAGAAAACAACAAAGAATACTAACAGTACTATAAACAAGAACGCACAATCTGATACTTGGATAGACCCTAACTCTCTAACTACAAAGAAAGACAATGCAACCATTTCATCGGCACGCAGTAGAAGTAGCCGTAATTCATCGTATAGCAGTAGCAGAGGGGGAAGTGGTGATACATACATTATAGGTAATATCGCTTATAGAAAAGGCGGAAATCCAAAGAGTAACGCAGACGGCAAAGACCATTCAAAAGGTTGGATAACGTCCGCAAAAGGTGAATTTAGCGAAAATTGGATACATTTTATGGCTCAACCTACCATAGAAGTAACGGAAGACCAAATAAATAAATACTATCGTGCATTACGTCCAGTTATGGAAAAATACGGAATAGCAACTGGAGTTACTAATAGTGATAATCCGTCTTTAAGTGATATGAGAAAAGCAATAGACGAGGTTGTATCTGCAACGGATAGTAGCAGAAAAGACGCAAAGGATTTATTTACGGAAGCATTTAACGCCTTAAAGAAATACAACTTTATTTCAGAGATGGGCTTATAAAATTGTTAATAAACAGAAAAGAGTAGTTAATTTAATATAGGAGAATATAAAATGCCATATACATTAGCAGAACAAGAGAGAAACCGCAGAATAAAAGCAGAGGAAAATAGACGTTATTACGAAGCGTTAGCAAAGAAACAAGAGGAAGAAGAAGCAAAACGCAAAGAGGAAAGAGAAAAACGCAGACAAGAAATAGACGCAATACAAAGTGGCAAACTCATAACAGACCCAGACGCACCAGAGGGAAGTCTTTTTATGGGTGCAGACAAGATGTGGCGAAATATGGCTACTAATTCGTCGGCAATCAAAAATAGAAACGACGCATTAGAGAATGAACGTATTTCACTTGTAGAGGAAGACAAAGACTTCTCAGAACGATTAGACAAAACTACTCAAAAGACACAGAAATTAAGAGAGGAACAACAGAAACAAGACGAAAAACAAGTAGAAGAAAGGAGAGGGACTGCACGTTCGTGGGGAATGCCTTCAACGGCAGAAGTTACTCTTGGCGACGCAGAGAGTATAAGAAAAACAGAAAAAGTAGAGACCCACTACTTATCAAAAGATAATACTCCCGACACCAACAAACTAAAGAACGATATTTACAGCCGTTACACCAAAAACGGAAAATTAGATAACCTAACAGACTTCAAATATTATGTTAGAAACGGCAAAATAAACGATGATAATATCTACCTATTCACTGATAATAGCAACCTAACCAAAGACCAAAAAGAGACTTTCAAAAATATATTTGAGAAAGAAAAAGGCATAGCAAAGAAACAATTAAGGGAAAAGTTAGTAGCATTAAAAGACAGAATAGAGAAGTCGGACGACTATTCGTCTCTAAACAAAAACGCAAACATTCACCAAATAAATAATGCCTTAGAGATATTAGACGCACCAGATAAGAGCGGTAATGCCTTAACAGCAGTCGGCAATTATTTCAAAGGTATTGGCAACCACTTAACAGACAGCGACCTTTGGAGTGCTGGCGTTACTCAACTAAATAGAAATCGTTATACTAACAATGCAGCCGAACAATTTGATAAGAACTACAAAGCATTAAAGAAACAATATAAGAATCTAACGGACGAGGAAATAGGGCAAAGAGCGTTTCAAAATCTATCAAAGAAACATCAAGACGCACTAACAACCTATTATGCACTTATGCAAGCACAAGACCTAAGAGAATACGACACTTCTTTGGGTTACCAGGCAGGACAGACAACGGCAGATATGATACCTTTCGCAATAAGTTTGGCGGGAGGTAGTGCATTAAACGGCGTATTAAGAGCACTTACTAAGGGAATTAGTAGGGGCATAAGGGCGAGTGCAAGAGCAATCAATATAGCGTCCAAAGGTGGTAAAGTATTAAGCAATATAGATGAGATAGAAGCACTTACCAAAGGAGCATTAAGAGGTGCTAAAAGTGGTTTCAAGAACGGACTACCTAAGATATTAGGGGGCAAAGGTGCTACAAGTGAGATAACGGAAGCAGGTACTACATTCAAGGGAGTTAATTACGGCAAAAATTTCGGCAAAGACTTAAAGAATTCTTTGGCGGACGCACTTACTGCAACGGTTATTTCGCCGAATAGTTGGGCTAATCTAAAAAAAGAGAAAGCAGACAAACATATAGCACACGAGGACTTCACTCTAAAAGACTATGCAAAAGTATGGTCAAGTAACTTTGTAGAGAATGCAACGGAGACAATGTCTGCTACCCTATTTCGCCCTATTAAAACGGCATACAATATGGCGTTAGACAAAGCCTTTCATATTAAGCCGTCTTATCTACTCAATAATAAGAATTTTTCTGATATATACCATAATAAAATGTATATAGGCGGAACGATTGAAGAGTTGATGGAGGAATATTTAGGTGCTGGTTGGAACACGATGAACGGCTACATATTAGGAGATGAAGACTTGAAAAAAGAGTGGTCTAACTTTATGACCAAAGACAGCCAGGCGGTATTGTATGCAAGTATCGTACCTTCCACGATGATTGTGCCAGTAGCAAGTGGCGGACTTAGAATGTTACACAATCACCAAAACTCCAAAGCATATAGAAAAGCGAAAGAAACATTAAACGACTTATTCAACAATTACGGACTGAATGCGTCCAACCTTACCAACGTTGTAGAAGCGTCCATTTCGTGCGGTGGTTTTACTGATACTGGTAATAATAATTACGTTCAAAACGTTGCTAACGCCCTTATTGGTGCAGTACAGACTTCTTACGGACAAGAGGAAGCACAAAGAGTAACGGCACAAGTACAAGACTATATAGCAAAAGCACACAGCCTTAACGGAACATTACGCAGTTTCTCACAAGACGTTATGAATATGTCCGCAGAGGAAAGAGAAAACCTTTGCAAAGAATTGGCAGACGTACAAGAGAGAGTGGCGTATAACAATGTTATATACAATCATATTAAGCACGGCAGATATTTAACACTACCTGATGCAAACGGACAAGAGGAAAACTATTTGGCACAAGCCTTTACAATAGATGAGAACGGCAACTTGGTGCAATTGGGAGTTGTTACTGATAGATTTACAAACGACAAAGGCGAGGACGCTTTTAGAATTAGAGACGCTTTTGGTAGTGAGTTTGATATGACCCTTAACGAACTAAATAGAGCCGTTGAACACACTTCGTTAGAGAATAATCCTATTGTCTTTACAAGAGTATCAGACGCACTGGACTATTTAGAGGGACAGACCGAGCAAGGCTCAAGGGAAGCAAACGAATTACAAACAAGACGACTTCTTAATAACATAGGAGTAAGTGTTAATGCTAACGGCGAAAGAGTTGTTGTTTCTGCTACTCTAAAAGACGCAGACGGCAACGTAGCAAATGCTTTTCTATCTAACATAAACGAGCAGTCTAATTCTGCTATTGCTTACTATATAGACAACGACGGCAATATTAGAAGTAGACAAGTATCTTTGGACGAAATAGAGACAATAGAGGAAAAGACTATTGAACAAGCAATAGACGAGACTAACAAGATATTTACTGCTTATAATATGGGCGTGGAGCAGTACCAGGAGCAGTACCAACGAGCAAACAACCTTAATCAAACATTAGACGATACATTACCGCCGAGCCATACAGAACAGACGCAACAACCTACTGACCAAACTACCAACGAGCAAGAGACAACGGACGATGAGCAAGAGACAACACAAGACAACGGCGTAGAACTACAAGAGGGAGTAGATTATAATATCAACGCTATAGAGTACTTACAAGAGGGAGACCTTATCACTATTACAGACCCTAACGAGTACGACGAATTAAGAGACGTTGAAGGAGTAGAGGGAAAAGTAGTCTATACAGATGAAAACGGCGTAGTCGTAGAATATGCAGAAAACGGCGTAGTAGTTAGACAAGTCGCTATAAAACGAGACTATTACGGCATTACATTTACTTATAACGGACACACAGAAAATAATGTTAGCGTTGCTACCGAGCAGAATGTTACAGAGGGGGAAACTTCTGCAACAGAGGACACCAACGGCAATAATAATCAAGTAAGCGAAACCGAAAACAACTCCGTAACAGCCGAGCAACAGAACGAGCAACAAACTAACGAACCTCAACAGACTACTGAACAGCAAGAGACAGAAACTGCACAAGAGGAAACAGCAGAACAACAACCTACCGAGCAACCAAAACAAGAGCAAGAAGTAGCAGAGGAAACGCAATCCAAACCGACGCAACAGACTGAACAAGAGGAAGTAACAGAGGAAAAACAACCTACTGAAACAGCACAAGATGAGCAAACGAAAGAAAAAGAAAAACAAGAAGTTGGAAATAAGGACGTTGCAGAAAAACAAGTAGAGCAAAAAGAGACTAAAACGGAGGAAAGTAATAAAGAAACTAACGATGAGACTAATAACACACAAGAGACAGAGCAAGAAAAAGAGACTATAGAAGAAACAACAGCACAGCAGAAAGATGAGACTGCTAACGAAACGCAAGAGAAACAGTATGTTATTAGCGATGAACGTTACGAAGAATTAAAGAAACGTATGCGTGAAAAACTAAATCAACTAAATATTGGTTTAGACCCTGAACTATTCTCTATTGGCGTACAATTAGCATTTTATCATATTGAAAGAGGTGCAAGAAAATTCAAAGATTATGCTAAAAATATGATAAATGACTTTGGAGATAAGATGCGACCTTATCTTAAATCGTTCTATAACGGTGCAAGAGACTTACCAGAAGCAGTACAGAGCGGAATATCTGATGAGATGACACCTTACGAAGAAGTTAGAAATATAGACGTTAATACTTTAGGCAAAGAAAACACAGAAGAAAAACCACAAGCCGAACAGTCTCAACCAAAGCCAAAGTCTAATGCCGAGAAACTTAATGAAAAACTAAAAGAAGCAAAAGAAAAGAAAGAAAAAAGTAAGGCAACAGACGAGAAAGAAACAAAACAAGAGACTAGTCCACGAACAACTGAGACATACGACAATACACAGCAGAAGGAAACAACAGACACACCGATAGAAACAGAAAGGGCAAGAGAAACAGAAAGTACAACAGAGAATAAAACAAAAAAGAATGTTAATAACTTTCACAACGATGGAATAACAGAGAATGAAACGTCTGTAAGTGCTACCGAGAGAATGAAACGAAATATCTCTGCAATAAAACTAGCAAAACAAATTTTAGCAGAAGACCGAAAGGCAACAAAAGATGAGCAACAGATATTAGCAAAATACACTGGTTGGGGAGGTCTAGGCTCGGTATTTAACGATGAGAACAAGGCAAATAAATTAAAGGAAGTACTAACAGAGGAAGAGTATGAGAGTGCAAAAGATAGCACAGATAGTGCTTATTATACTCCAAAAGAGGTGATAAATACTTTATGGAGTGTAGTAAAACAACTAGGTTTCAAAGGTGGAAAGATATTAGAAAGTAGTGCTGGTATTGGCAATATTCTCTCTCTAATACCACAAGAGATAAATTCTAATTCATCTATTAGAGCCGTAGAATTAGACAGTATAAGCGGAAGTATATTGAAACTATTATACCCAGACGCAAAAGTAGAGATACAAGGATTTCAAGACACAGACGTACCGCCAGCAAGTGTTGATTTGGCTATTACGAATGTGCCGTTTATACCTGGACTAAGTGTATACGATAAGAAAAACACAGACTTATCTAATAAATTTAAGGAGATACACAACTTCTTTATAGCAAAGAACGTGCGAGCATTAAAGGAGGGCGGAATAGGTATATTTATCACTACAAAAAGCACATTAGACAGAACTCCAAAACTAGTAGAGTGGATAACGAGCGACAAAGGAGGGAATGCTGATATTATAGGGGCTTTTAGATTAAACAACGAAACATTTGCTGGTACAGGGGCAACGAGCGATATTATTGTAATACGAAAGAGAACAAACGGGAAAATTAGTGAGAATGCAATAGATGTTAGGGCGTCTGTAAATGTTAGAGGGGTAGATATAGTAGATAACGGAACAACAAAGAGGTTTCCTTTGAATTATAATATGTATTACGTTCAACATCCAGAGAATATGGGTGGAGAAATGGAGATGAATGCCGAACGAGGTAGTACATTTAGACCAACTGGTACTTCGTTAGTAGCCAAAGCAAATATAAATCAAAACGAAAGATTAGAGACTTGGGTAGAAAGTTTTAGTAAACACGAAAAAGTAGAGATAGAACAAGACGAGGAAGTTAAGGAGTACGAAGACACTACCGTTAAAGACGGTGCAATTCTAATAAACAGCGAGGGTAAAGTTTGTATTTCTTATCAAGGTAAAGCCGTACCTATTACAGCAAACGCAAAAACAGACAACAATAAAATAGCGGGCAAATATACTAAAAAAGAATGTATAGAAGACTATCATAAAATAAGCGGAGCATTAAATGAAGTTTTAGAATGTCAAGAGAAAGAGGATAAAGAACTTAAAAAGGCACAAAAGAAACTTAATGATGCTTACGATAACTTTGTCAATAAGTACGGACCTTTATCCTATAACCCTAGAATAACTTTCTTAAAGAGAGATGTTGATTTTCCTTCCTTAATGGCATTGGAAGATGCAAAAGAAACGTTGATAATAGATAAAAAGACTGGTAAAGAAAAAAGAGGATATAGTATAAAGAAAAGTACTATATTCTCGGAAAGAGTACTAAATAGCACAGAAAGAAAAAAACCAGAGACTGTAAAAGATGCCGTTATTATGTCTCAATTAACAAACGGCTTTATTGATATTGAACAAATATCAAAGGAATTGAATTTTTCACAAGATGAGATAATAAAAGAAATTACGAAACAAGGAATAGGTTTTATAAATCCTGAGACAAAGAAAGTAGAAATTTCGTATATTTATCTAAGTGGCAATGTTAGAAAGAAATTAGAGATAGCAAAAGCAAATAATACAGATGGCGAATATGATTACAATATATCTGCACTCAAGAAAGTCCTACCACAGACAATACCAGCGTCTTTTATAGATGTTCAGATAGGTAATACATTCGTTAGCCCAGAAGTATACTATTCTTTCCTACAACAAAAGTATGGAATAAAAGACGGATTTTTTATTAAATACACTAATGGTAGGTGGATAACAAACCAAAACAAGTATAGACGAATAAGTAGCATAGAAAAAGAACGTGGAGTATATAATGAGAAAGACGGAAACGCCCTTATTTCTGTTCTTGATATGTTTTTTGCGTTGCTTAATAATCGTTCTTTAACTGCTTCATACACAATAACGGATGAACACGGCAAAAAAATAAGAGTAACAGATATGGAGACAACAGCCGTTATTAGTACACGTATGGACGAAATAAAAGATGAGTTTAGAGAGTGGATAAAAGAAGAGATAGAGAAAAATCCAAAAGTAGCGAAAGAGTTAGAGGAAAAATATAACGAGCAGTGTAATAGCGAAGTGCCTATTAATATAGGAGACGAATTTCTACCAGAGCAATTCATAGGGCAAAATCCAAAAATAAAACTTCATCCTCACCAAAAAAGAGCCGTTATGCGTTCTCTATTATCCCCTACAATGTTAGCCCACGAAGTCGGAACTGGTAAAACTTTCACAATGATAGCGACTGCAATGGAGATGAGACGTTTAGGACTTGCTAAAAAACCGATGATAGTAGTACAGAACGCTACATTAAATCAATTCGTTGCACAAGTTAAAACGCTATACCCTAAAGCAAAAGTATTATCTGCAAATGACAAAGATAAAACTAAAGACGGCAGAAAATACTTTGCTTCTAAAGTTAGAAACAATGATTGGGATATTATCGTAATACCTCAAAGTATGTTTAATGCGTTGCCAGACAACGAAGAGCAAAGACAAGCATACATACAAGAAACAATACAAGATAAAATTCACACATACGAAATTTTAGAAGACGATGCTGAAAATCAAAAGATAAAAAATGGCGGAGTAGACCGAAATTTACAGATTACATTAAGCATATTAAAAAAAGAAGTAGAAGCTTTACAGAAAAAACTAGATGAAAAAACTGACGATGAAAAGATAAAAAGCAAACATTCAAAGGCAATTGAGAATGTAGAAAATATAGCCAAAGGTAAAATTACAAGAAAAGTTGATGACGACAACCTAACACTAACCTCAATGGGTATAGATGCTTTATTTATTGACGAAGCACACGAATATAAGAAACTAGGTTTTAGTTCTCTAATAAATAGAGGAATTAAGGGAATAGACAAAACTTCCTCAAAAAGAGCCGTAGCATTATACCTAAAAACAAGGGAAATATTTGCAAAGGTTGGTCAGAGAAACGTAATATTTGCTACTGGAACACCTATAAGTAATACGGCTGCTGAAATTTGGACTTGGATGAAATTTTTACTACCTAAGGAGGATTTAGAAAATGCTGGAATATGGTACTTTGATGACTTTGTTAGAAATTATGGAAAGATAAATATGATTTTGGCATTCTCTACTAGTGGTAAATTTCAAGAGCAAACAAGATTTAGTGGTTATACTGGACTACCTGAACTTATAAGATTATGGAGCAGTTTTGCCGACGTAGTACTAAAAAAGGAGGAAAAAAGTGTTAATGCAAATGAACCAGAGTTAGAGAACGGCAAAGAACAAGATATCTTTTTAGAGCAGACGCCGTACTTTGAAGCGATAATGAATAAAATTATTGAAACATTAGAGGAATATGAAGAAATGACTGGTGCAGACAAAAAAGAAAATTCATATATCCCACTTACGATGTTTACTTTAGCAAAACAAGCCGCTATAGACCCTAGATTAGTACTAGAAGATGCAACATTAGACCAACAAGGAACAAAGACAAATGAAGCAGTAAAAATAACATTAGAACTATTAGAGCAGTCCAAAGCATATAGGGGGTCTATCGCAATATTTAGCGATAGTTATTATAATAAAACAAGTGGCTTTTCTGTCTTTGCCGACATAAAAGACAAACTTATAAATAATGGAGTTAATGAGAATGAAATTTTCATTATGAGAAGTGGGCTGACGGACAAAAAGAAAGCAGAGATATTTGACAAAGTTAATAAAGGTGAAATAAGGGTAATACTCGGAACTACTGCATTATTAGGAGTTGGAGTGAATATTCAAGAGAGATTATTTGCTGAAATTCATTTGGATGCACCGTTAAGACCGATGGACTATATGCAGAGAGTCGGCAGAATAATAAGACAGGGCAATGCACATAAACAAATGGGTATCCCAGTAAAAATTATCAGATTTGGTGTTAAGAATAGTTTAGACGTGTCTGTTTATCAATTATTGAGTATTAAAGAAAGATTGATACAAAGTATAATGAACGGCAAAGGAATGTTGAACGACCCACTAGCAGAGAGAGAACTAGAAGAAGAAGAGGTAGAAACATCCTTTGATAATCCAGTTGCTCAATTAAGTGGAAGCGAGAACGCTCTTCTTTATAACAAAGCCAAAAGAGAATACAATAAAATAAAGAATAAGAAAGAGTACTTTGATAAAATACAGATAAAGGCTCAAAATGAACTACCACAAGACAAAATAAAATTAAAAGCAAGCCAAGAAACCTTAGCAAAACAGACTGCAAGAGTTGATGAAGTTAAGAAGTATTTCGCAAATGGCGTTACTAGTATAGAAATAAAGGGCGAGAAATTTACTAGTGTTGATAATGCAAAGAAATTCATATCAGAAACAATTACCAAAGGCATTACAAAAAAGACTAATGAATTACGAGAGGATAGCACAAAGAGCAAAGTAACTATATCGTACTCAAATATTAAAATCAACGGCGTACAATTCTCTATTAAACTAGTATTAGACAAAACAATGGACTTAAGTACTAGAAAAATGACTGTTAGTAGTACTTATTCTTTCAGTTGTGAGACACTAAATTATGTAGATTATCCGATAAAGAAACATTATTTCTCGGAAGTGTTATCAGAAATTATTAAGAATGTTTCTGTAGACGAAGCGGAGAAAAATGTTAAAGTCGCACAAGACGAAATAGACACCATAAAAGCCGATATTAAGAGCAAAGAAGAAACAATAAGTAAAAAGAATGAATTTGTAGAGCAATTAGAAAAGGCTTATACTAAAATGGTAGTGTTGGGAAATGCGATGCAAGAGGAATTAATAAGAAAAGATAGAGAACGAGAACTACGCCGACTTGGACAAAAACTACAAATATCAGATAACGAATTTGGTAAAATGATGAGAACTGCAGTAGAAAACGGAGAAGAAGCAGAAAAAGAGAATTCGGAGGTTGATAATAGTACTGTTGTAGAATATAGAGTTGGCGGAATAGATTATGATAGTTTAAGTCCAGAAGAGCAAATATTACAAGATATTGCAGATTATGAGAGTGGGCTATTATCTGACGAATACATTCAGAATATTGGCGGTGCTATCGGAGTAGCATATAAGAAAGGACAAAGTACAAGAGAATATATTTCACAACTTAAGCAAAAAGCAGAAACAGAAGTAACAGAACAGAAACGTTCAGATGATGCCCTTTTGTTATCCCTAATAGATGTAATGCAGTCCTCAAATAGCAAGTTAGAAGTTATAACAGACGAGCAGTGGGCTAATGAGATTATAGATAGAGAGAACGGAAGGGGGAATATACAAGAGCGACGAGTTTATCACGGAAGTGATGCAGAATTTACCGAGTTTGACCACTCTAAAATGAGTACTGGCGAAGGTAATCAAGCACACGGTTGGGGAACGTATGTTGCAGTAGATAGAGGAACAAGTAAAGCGTATGCAGAATATTTGGGCAAATATTTTTGCAAATGCGGAAGACTACGTTTTAACTCCCCTTACTCATTGGCTGAGTGTATTGTTAATATAATATATTTTCCTCTTAGAAGAAATAATTCAGATGAACTTACTCCTGAACTGGAGAACGCTAGGCACAGAATTTGGAATTATTTAGAAAAAATAATCATTAATTCACGTTCTAAAGAAAATCTATTAGAAGTAATATTGAATACTTTTCCTACCGATTCTGGTATATCACGAAAGTATTTGTATGATATTTTAAAGGGAATTGGTTTAGACAAGGTAGAATACGGAAAACGGCAAGGGTTTTTATATATCGTAGAAATCCCAAATAGGACTAAAAATAAGTATTTAGAGGAAGACAAAGTAAATAAAGAACTAAACCAAAAGATAATAGACGCTTTTGTAAAAGGACACGTCTTTATAGGAAACGAATTAAAACAATTGGTTAATAAAACAAATGGATGGAAAGAATATACAGGGGGGGCTTTATACGAAACATTATCCAAAGAATTTGGCAATGCTGAATTAGCGTCTAAATTTCTAAATATTATTGGCATAGTTGGTATTCATTATAACGGACGACTAGACGGCGAATGTTTCGTTATCTTTAACGAGAAAGATTTGCAGATAAAAAATAAAGAGAAAATACAATTCTTTAAGACCTCCAAAGGCGAGTGTTATGGCTTTACTGTGGGCGGTAAGAT
>CAZKIT010000030.1:0-14193 GCA_964552905.1 uncultured Spirochaetaceae bacterium | reverse complement strand
TCATGGACAGCCATACATGCATGGTCGAAGTCGCACGCTTCTTCATGCACTTCACACAGAATGAATCCTGCGGAAAGTGCGTACCGTGCAGGGAAGGCACGAAGAGGATGCTCGAGATTCTCGAGCGCATAGTTGACGGCAACGGCAGAGACGGCGACATCGAGCTTCTTGAAGAGCTCAGCGATACAATCTCCCATACCGCACTCTGCGGTCTGGGCAAATCCGCTCCGAACCCCGTCATGAGTACGATAAAGAACTTCAGAAGCGAGTATGAGGCACATGTCTACGACAAGAAGTGCCCGGCAGGTCAGTGCCAGAAGCTCAAGACAATCTATATTGATCCGACTGAATGCAGAGGATGCTCGGCATGTTCGAGAAAGTGCCCTGTCGGCGCCATCAGCGGAAAGATCAAGGAACCGTTCCTCATTGACCAGAAGAAGTGCATAAAGTGCGGTTCATGTATTGCAACATGCAAGTTCGGCGCAGTAAAGGAGAAATGATATGAGTGCAGATTTCATGTATGTAGACGGTACACCCGTCGCAATCGAAGGCGAGAAGAACATGCTCCAGGTAATCAGAAAGACCGGCGTCAAACTTCCGACTTTCTGCTATCATACCGACCTCTCGATTTACGGTGCATGCCGTATGTGCATGGTCGAGGACGAGAAGGGTAATCTCTTCACAGCATGCTCGACTCCTCCGAAGGCGGGAATGAGCATAAAGACCAATACGGCAAGACTGAGAAAGTACAGGAAGAATATTCTCGAACTCCTTCTTGCAAACCACTGCAGGGACTGCACGACATGTGTCAACAACAGGGCCTGCAAACTTCAGGATCTTGCCGTCAGATTCAATATAGAGGGCGTGAGGTTCCCCAACCGCGCCGAGGACAACAGAGTCACAAACGGTTCGAGCTGCATCACATTCGACTCGGGTAAGTGCATTCTATGCGGAGACTGTGTGAGAACATGCCACGAAGTGCAGAACGTCGGTGCAATCGACTTTGCGTTCCGCGGAAGCAAGATGGTGATCTCCACGGCGTTCGGAAAGCCTCTCAGCGAAACGGCGTGCGTCGGCTGCGGCCAGTGTGCCGTTGCATGCCCCACAGGCGCAATCATGCCGAAGAACGACATACAGAAAGTCTGGAATGCTCTTTCTGACGAGAACACCAAGACCGTTGTTCAGGTCGCTCCTGCAGTCAGAGTCGCACTCGGCAACATGGTCGGAATCGAGGAAGGAAAGGATGTATCTCCGCTTATCTTTGCGGCTCTCAGGAAGATGGGCTTCGACGAAGTCTATGATACCTCCTTTGGAGCGGACATCACGGTTCTCGAGGAGAGCAGGGAGTTCCTTGAAAGACTGAAGGAGGGAAAGAACCTCCCGATCATCACATCATGCTGCCCGGGCTGGATCCAGTACTGCGAGAAGAAGCATCCGGAGCTTCTCGACAATGTCTCCTCCTGCCGTTCTCCCATGGAGATGTTCGCTTCCGTCATCAAGGAAGAGAGAAGGGAAGAGGGAAAGAAGCTTTTCAGCGTCGCAATCATGCCCTGTACGGCCAAGAAGTTCGAGGCTGAGAGGGAGGAGTTCAGAACAAAGAACGGCGAGCCCTGTGTCGATGCAGTCATCACGACAGAGGAACTTACACATATGTTCAGGGAAGCAGGAATCCTTCTCAATGAGATTGAAGGTGAGACTGTTGACCATCCGTATGACTATTCATCCGGTGCCGGCGTCATCTTCGGTGTCACAGGCGGTGTCACGGAAGCTGTTCTAAGGAATGTCATTGCCGACAAGTCTCGCTCTTCACTGCTCAAGATAGCATCGGTGGGAGAGAGAGGAAACGAAGGCATCAAGATCTTCGAGCTTACGACTGAAGACGATGTCTCTCTCAGACTCGGTGTCGCTTCCGGCCTCATGAATGCCGAGAAGCTTCTGAAGAAACTCAAGGACGGCGAAAAGTTCGACATCATCGAAATCATGGCATGCCCCGGCGGCTGTGTCGCAGGCGGAGGTCAGCCCTTCGTCCATTCTGATGTCAGAAAGGAGAGAGGAAAGGGCCTCTATGATGCAGACAGGATGATGAGCATCAGAAACTCCGAGATGAACCCGAGTGTCAGTGCACTTTACGGCCGTCTCCTTAACGACAGGGCTCACGAGCTCCTGCACGTAAGCTACAGAAAGAAGGAAAAGAAATAAAAGATTGAGCCCCGGAATCCGGGGCTTTATCATGGGGAAACGGACATGAAGGGACTTGCAGCCTATTATTCGAGGGCCGGTGAGAACTACTTCTCCGGAAAGGTTATCTCCGTTGAAACAGGAAATACGGAGAAGACAGCGGGGTAGCTTGCAGCCTTCACTGGCTGTGATATCTTCAGAATCGAGCAGAAACACCCGTGTTCCGCTTCCTACGAAAAGTGCAGGGAGGAGGCGAGGAGGGACCTTGAAAGGGATGCAAGACCCGCCCTTGTGTCTCTTCCCGCCGGCACGGACGACTACGATTTGATATACCTCGGGTACTCCATATACCGGGGAACACTGCCGATGGCCGTTCTCACATTCCTTGAGTCATTCAACTTCACGGGTAAGACAATCACTCCTTTCTGCACCAATGAGGGCACCGGACCGGAAGACAGCATAAACGACATAAAGGTGGCTGCTCCCGGCGCCGAAGTCTGGAAAGCGATTGCAATACACGGAGATTCTGTAGAGTATGCACATCGGGGGTTCGGCAGGCGGCTCAGTCATAATAAATGAGAACGCGATTAGGATAATACCGTTTTTCATTTACATATTTCTTTCATAAATAAGAGAATACAGAATAAAACTTAAAAAATTTCAAAAAAATTTCGAAAATCGGTTTACATTCTTTTTCAATGTTTGTATATTTTCATCAGAAATCGAAAGTGATAATCGTTCGGTTTCAAGTAACCTCCTTTTGTTCCCCACGTATGGTTTCCTCCTTTTTGCCATGTGGGGTTTTTTAATGCCTTTACTTTTGCTTTTCCACTACTTAATATTTATTTGAAAGATATACCCCTCGGGGTAGGGAGAAAGATATGAGACAGTGCATGGACAGCGAGAACTTACACAGAAGACTCAAGAAAATCATGGGGCAGGTTCAGGCTATAGACAGGATGATTGACGAGGATGTTCCATGTGAGGATATACTGGCTCAGATCAATGCCGCGAAGTCTGCACTCCACGGCTGCGGCAAGGTCATTCTTGAAGGCCACATAAAGCATTGCGTGAGAGACGGTATCGAGCACGGCGATGCTGATAAGACAATCGAGAATTTCACAAAGGCAGTCGAACGTTTCTCCAACATGAGCTGAAGAGGATGAAGGCCGTTCTCTTCGGCACGGGATGGCGTGCCCACTTCTACATCAGGATAGCATCCCTTCTCCCGTCCCTTCTCACAATATCTTCTGTATATACCAGGTCGGAGGAGAGAAAGTATCAGATTCTCCTGGAGGGACTTGATGCCACGACGGATATTGCCGTGGCGCTCTCGGCGGAGCATGATGCTGTCATTGTCGCATCCGGGAGAGACGGCTTTCTTCCTCTTCTCGAGGAACTTGAGAAGAGAGGAGAGAGAATTTTTACGGAGACATCGTTTCTTCCTCTCAGCGATGAAGAACTTGACAGAGCCGGGGAAATCGGAGGTTTTGCCTTCGAGCAGTATCTTCATACGCCTCTCTATTCTTCTGTGATGGCGGCCCTCGGCAGAATCGGAAAGGTATCGTCGATGTACCTTTCAGGACTCCATAATCATCATGCGGCATCTGTGATGAATGCGGTCTTTCCCGGTCTTGAGATAAAAGACGTGAAGAGGCTTCTCGAAGAAGAAGCGGAGTGTCTGAAGACAGGTTCCCGGTCCGGTCTCGTAACAACCGGAGAGAGGGAAAAGTACACGAGAAAGATAACCTCCGTCACGTTCAGAACAGGAGAAGTGTTCATTACCGACTTCTCATCCAACCAGTATCACAGCTACATCATACCGTCACACCTTGAGATAAGAGGAGAAAAGGGTGTCGTAACCGAGAGAGGAGTGACGTATATAGACGGGGACGGGTACCCCGTGAGTCTTTCCTTTCTCTTTCACAGGGAAGAGGGGAAGACGGGACAGCAGCCATCTCTCTCCCACGTCACTCTCGGAGAAAGAACGGTTTTCAGGAATCATTTCTATCCTCTGCCGCTCTCAGACGACGAGATAGCAATCGCTTTGATGCTTGAGGAATACGCCGGAGGCAGCCTTGAATATACGATACGGAAAGCCGTGGCCGACAGCAGAGTCGGAAAGCTTTTCTGAGTTCATCTCCTGTCTTGTGGCGTGAGATTTTCATTGCTCCTATATTGACTACCCATACCCCTATAGGTATTATTCCCATATACCCATAGGGGTATATTGAGGTCAATATGAAAAAGATGATGGAAAGGCTTGAGGCTTTTCTCGATAAGGGCGGAATAAGGAAGGACATCATCCTGCTCGTCATTTCCGGAATAGCCGTACTGTCAAGTCTTATCGGATTCAATCCCCTCCCGTTCGATACTGCCTGGATAGCCATAATACTTTCGGGAGTGCCTATCGTGCTTGAAGCCGTAATCGGACTTGTCACGGCATTCGACATAAATCTTGTTTCGATAGCTCTCATTGCATCCGTGTGCATCGGGGAGGACTTCGCGGCAGGGGAGATTGTATTCATCATGCAGCTCGGAGGACTCCTGGAGGAGCTGACGGTCAGGAAGGCAAGAGAATGAATCGAGAAACTCGTTCGTCTTACTCCCGAGACTGCAAGAGTAATAAATGGCAGTGACGAGAAGTTGATTGCCACCGGGAAAGTGAAGGTCGGGGACACAGTCAGGGTGCTTCCCGGAGAGACCGTTCCCGTCGACGGTGTGATAATATCCGGCAGCACTTCGATAAACCAGGCTGTCATGACAGGGGAGTCCCTCCCGGTTGACAGGACAGTCGGGGACGAGGTTACGAGCGGAACTGTGAATCAGTTCGGTGCCTTCGACATGAAGGCTGTGAAGGTGGGCGAAGACAGCTCAATCCGCCGTATGATAAAACTCGTTCAGTCTGCGGATGCCTCGAAGGCGAAGATTGTGGGGCTGGCTGACAGATGGGCGACCTGGATTGTCGTCATAGCGCTTTCGGCCTCTCTCATTACATGGTTTGTCACACATCAGATTATACGTTCCGTAACGATTCTCGTCGTATTCTGCCCCTGCGCTCTCGTTCTTGCGACCCCTACGGCGATAATGGCTGCAATAGGAAATGCCACGAAACACGGCTTCCTCGTGAAGGAAATCGGTCATCTTGTCGCCCTCTCGAGAAGAATGATGACCACAATCAAACTCAACATGACATTCTCGATGACGCTCAACTTCGTCGCAATCATCCTTGCAATGACAGGGACACTCAATCCCGTTGCGGGCGCACTCGTCCACAATGCAGGTTCGGTTCTCGTGATAATAAACTCGGCACTGCTGCTGAAATGGAGGAAAAGATGACAGTGAAGATCATTGGCCTGATTATCGCTCTCATGGTGACAGGTGCAGGCATATACTACCTGAAGAAAGAAGGAAAGGACGACGTGGAGAGCAGAAAAATCTACTTTGTGATAACAGCCGTCGGAGCTCTTGTCGCCGTACTCTGTATCATGTTCCTGATTGTCTGAGGCTCAGAGATACATGTCGTTCCTGCTGCTCTTCCGGACTGTGAAGAACGAAAGTGCGAACATCAGGACGATGAAGATGAGGAAGTAGAGAGACCCGCCCTGTGTATTGAGAGAGCACAGGTAATCATATGTTCCGTGGAGAAGAATCGGGACAGCAAGTGACAGTACACGTGATATGTACATTCCCGCCTTCTCCCCGTAGAGGTCGCACTTCTTCTCTCTTCCGTACCAGACGCCCATGAAGACGCCGAATGAGCAGTGTCCCGGAATCGCCGTGACTGCACGTGAAAGGGCAGCACCGAGTCCGAAGCGGAAGACGTAGAAGATATTCTCCCACAGAGCGAATCCCAGAGATACCGCAACGGCATAGACGACGGCGTCATAGCGGCAGTTGAACTCCCGGCTGCCGTATGTCCTGTATCTGAGAAGACAGTACTTCGATCCTTCCTCGCTTGCAGCTACGACAACATAGTAGAGAAGCACGTTGTACAGTACTGTCTCCCGGGAGAGGAACAGCGCCAGGATTCCCGAGCCGATTCTCTCGAGTATTGATGCCGCCGCTGTCGAGACTATTCCCATGATGACTAGCAGAAGAATGAATACGGGATCCTCCTTTTCGATTCTGTCCGATCTGTAGACTTTGACAAGAAGAAAGAGCGCCGGAATAACGGCTGCGAGAGCGAGTATCGTCCTCGGCATCAGAAGAAATGCGAGCATCAGTATCTGCTCCTTCTGTAATGTTCGGGTATATTCTCCATATTCTGTTTTCCTCTTTCAATGATTCTAATGCACAAACTTTTTCCTTCCGTCAAGGAGTTTCGTGCAATAAGGGAATGGCACGGTTATAAGTAATGTAAAATTTCCAAAAATACCTAAACAGACTTGTTGCTACGTCGTAAGATTCATCTAATAAGCAGTTCGCTGTTTATTGTGTTCGGTGTTGGGTGAACCTGTTCATTCTGTTCTGACCTCACCCCCCTTGTTTTAGGTCAGGTGAACGGGTTTGCCTCTTTTTTTTCTGGCTCTTCCGTTCCGGAGAAGGACGCCGTCATATCTTCTTTTTCATCTCCCTGAATTCCGACTTCGACAGCATCTCTATCGATTCCACGTTGCGTCCGTGAATCATCTGCCATACGGCCGTTTCAGCCGCTTTTCTTTCCTTCGAGTGTCTGAAAACCATGAAACCGTGCATGGAGGCGCTGCACACCAGCGTCTTCGCCTTTCCTCCGTCCCTGTTGAGGGCTTCAGTATAGAGGATCGAGTCGTCAAGAAGGGGATCGATTCCTGCAGCTATGACAAGCGTCGGCGGCATGCGTGTGAGGTCGGGAGAGAGAAGCGGACTCATCAGGGGCGAGAGGCTGTCCTTCGTCTCCCTCGAGTAATTCTTTATGTACCAGCTGAGCATCCTCTGTGTAAGGACAGGTGTCTCCCTGAATGTCTCCATCGACTGGGTTCTCAGCCTTCCGTCCGTAAGGGGGTAGAAGAGAAGATTGCCCTGGGGAACGGGACCTTTCCTGTCCCTTAGAAGGATTGTTGCACTGATGGCAAGAGTCGCGCCGAATCCGTCTCCTGCGATAAAAATCTGATCCGGGTCTGTCTTCCAGTACTTCACGCCTTCAAAAGCCCACAGGATGGAATCATAACAGTCTTCAACTGCAGTCGGAAAACGGTAGTTCTGTCCCAGTCTGTAGTCCACAAGCAGAACCGCGCACTCCATCCGGGATGCGAAGTATTTCATGTATGTAAGATAGAAGTCCATGTTGGCATGAAGCCATCCTCCTCCGTGGAAGAAGATTACAAGCGGCATCGGACCCTTTTCCAGCAGAGTGCGCTCGAGGACATAGTAGGCTGCGACCGATCCTCCGTCCGACACCGGGATGATGTATGACGTCACGCTCAGGGGCCGGTTCGTATGTGCAATATATCTGTTTTTTACCCTCCTGGGGTAGGACATGTTATTGAGTTTCTTTATGTCATCAGGCGACAGAGACTCGGGATTGAGGGAAAAGAACTTTCCGAATCCTTCAATCAAGAGTCTTTCGTTTCTGTCGGTTTTTCTGTCTGCCATACGCTTATTTTCTTATATACTTTGCTGTAATGCAAGTAATTATATCAGAGGACATTCTTCGCCGGATATTTCGGGTCCGAGGTGAACTGCACGCCGAGCTTTCTCAGCCCCGAGCTGTCTCCCGGGGAAGGAATGTGAGTCATATGAACTTCCGTACCCTTGAGCCGCGGAAGTTCCTCGAGAGCCTTCCTGGAGTCCTCGTCTTCAGCGCTCGACATTGCAAGCGCAATCAGTGTCTCGTCAAGATTGAGAGATACTCCCTTTCCCGAGAGAAGATCCCTTTTCATCTTGGTGATGGATGCGATGACACGGCGGCTTATGAGGTCCTTGCTCCTGTCTATCCCGGCAAGCACCTTGAGAGCATTGAGAATGAGCGCCGATGAAGCATGCAGCTCCATTGAATTGTGTGCTGTGACTATTGTGCCGTCGGGAAGCTCGATCGCCGCAGCACATACCGTGCCGTCCTTTCCCTTGCCGCTTTCGATGGCGGATTTCAGCTCCTCTCTTGCAGGGAGAACGACCGCCCTCATTTCGGGAACAAGCTGTGCCTTGTCCATTATTGAATTCATGCGTGTGACCGTGTCTTCATCACAGAGCCCTGAGGCGTAATCCGTCAGTGTCTTGAAATAACGGCGGATTATCTCCTGCCTTCCCGCCTCTCTGCATGCCTCGTCGTCCGTGATTCCATAGCCGCAGCGGTTGACGCCCATGTCTGTCGGAGACTTGTAGGGACATTCCTCTCCGCTTATGCGTTCGATGATCTTCTTCAGAAGGGGGAATGCCTCGAGGTCTCTGTTGTAGTTGACTGCGACCTTGTTGTATGCATTGAGGTGAAAATGGTCTATGAGATTCACGTCTCCGAGATCGACCGTCGCCGCTTCGTATGCTATGTTGACGGGATGGTCGAGGGGGAGGTTCCAGATGGGGAACGTCTCGTACTTGGAGTACTGAGGCCTCTGTCCCATCTTCGCTTCGTGGTACATCTGATTGAGGCATGTTGCAAGTTTTCCGCTTCCGGGACCGGGCGCGTTTACTATGACGACCGGTGCCTCGACGGGGATGTACTCGTTCTTGCCGTAGCCTTCATCGGAGACGACAAGGTCGATGTTCGTCGGATAGCCCGGTGTCGCCTGGTGTGTGTAAACCCTGATTCCCATTCTCTCGAGTTTTTCCTTGAAGAGTATTGCCGATGCCTGTCCGTTGAAGCGGGTGATTACGACCTTGTCGCACTTGAGATCGTAGCGTGCAAAGTCGTCAATCATCTTCAGGACATCTGCATCATAGCTGATTCCGAAGTCTCCTCTCATCTTTCTCTTCTCGATATCTCCCGCATAGATGCAGATGATGATGTCGAGGTGTTCCTTCAGTGACTGCAGAACCGCCATCTTGTTGTTGGGATCGAAACCCGGGAGAACACGTGACGCATGGAGATCGTAGAGAAGCTTCCCTCCGCATTCGATATAGAGTCTTCCCTTTCTCGAGCTTACACGTTCGAGGATGTATCTTGTCTGTTCTTCAATGTACTTTTTGCTGTCAAAACCCTGTTTAACCATAATTACCCTAGTCTAATGAAATCCCTTCCGGTAAGGGAAGGGACTTGTTTTTCTTTTTACGTATTATTTGAGGAGGTTGCTGTATGCAAGGAGCACTTCGTCTCCCTCGCATCCCGAGAGAACCTTCTTCGCAAGCTTCTTTCCGAGCTGTACGCCTTCCTGGTCGAAGGAGTTGAGGTTCCACAGGAAGCCCTGGAACATGACCTTGTTCTCGTAGTGCGCAAGAAGCGCTCCCAGAGCCTCCGGTGTGAGTCTGTCTCCGTAGATGAGTGACGACGGTCTCTCTCCCGCAAACTCCTTGTTCGGATTCTCGTCATCCTTTCCGAGTGCGAATGCGACTATCTGTGCGGAGAGGTTCGCATTGAGCTTTGCCTGGCTTGTCGAACCGTCCGTTTCGAGATCGAGTCCTCTCTGGTTCTGTCTGAAACCGATGAACTGCAGAGGAACGATGTCGGTTCCCTGGTGCAGGAGCTGATAGAAACTGTGCTGTCCGTTGGTTCCCGGTTCACCGAAGATCACCGGTCCTGTGGGGTAGTCGACCTCTTCTCCGTATCTGTTGACGTGCTTGCCGTTTGATTCCATGTCAAGCTGCTGGAGATGAGCCGGGAAGCGTGAGAGTGCCTGCGAGTAGGGAAGTATTGCAGTTGAGGGATAGTTCATGATGTTTCTCAGGTAGAGGCCGATGAGAGCATCCATGAGTGCGCCGTTCTTTCTGATGTTCTTAGTGACGGAGAGTCTGTCTTCCTCGTGAGCACCCTTCAGAAGGGAAGCGAATGTGGAGTAGCCGTAGCAGAGCGAGAGTACGACGCCGCCGACAGCTGATGTGGAGGAGTATCTTCCGCCGATATAGTCATCGATGAAGAAGGATGCGAGAAGAGACTTGTCCTGACTGAGAGGACTTGTCTTGCTTGTGACTGCGACCATGTGCTTTGATGCGACAAAGCCTTCGATGGGAGAGGTGGAGAGTACATTCAGGACGAGATCCCTGTTCGTCAGTGTCTCCTGTGTCGTTCCGCTCTTGGAGACGAGGACGAAGAGTGTGGTCTCGAGATCAAGACCTTCTATTACGGATGCCGCATCATCGGGGTCGACATTGGAGATGAATCTGCCTTCAAGTGTCTTGACGCCGTTTCCCTTTGCCCAGCCCTGGAGTGCGATGTAGAGTGCTCTCGGGCCGAGGTCTGAGCCTCCGATTCCGATCTGGCAGATGGTCTTGAACTTCTTTCCCGTCGATCCCTTGATGGATCCGTTTCTTACCTTCGTCGAGAAATCCTTTATCTTCAGGAGTTCCCCTTTATAGAACTCCTCCTTGTTCTCTCCGTCAGCGGAGACTTCCGCCTTGAGAACGTTTCCTCTTGTGAGCTGATGGAGAACAAGTCTGTTCTCTCCTGTGTTCATTCTCTCTCCAGAGAGAAGCGCCTTGTATTTGTCGATGACTTCCATCTCGTCTGCAAGCTTCTGCAGATCGCGTACGATCCTGTCGTCGACAGGCATTGCAGCCCAGTTGTATACGAGGCCGCCGCCGAGTTTTATGTTCGTCTTTCCGATTCTCTCCGCCGAGAGAAGCGAGCGAATGGATACCTTGCTGTCATTCTTGAGTTTCGAGAATGCAGGCATTGATGTGAGATTGATGTATTCCATAGTTTCCCATTCCTTTTTTCAGATATAACTGATTATAGACAGCTTTATATGGATTTTTAATACTTGTATGGGGTAATTGTCAGTCCTTGATCTCGGGAATGCGGGAATTGAAGGACTCGAGAAGGTCCTCTTTCGTCATTCCCTCCCTGAGAATGAGGAAGATCGTGTCATCTCCTGCAAGGGATCCCAGGATTTCTGGAAGTGCCAGTACGTCGAGTGCGAAGCCGACGCTGTTTGCATGCCCCGGACGCGTCTTGATTACTCCGAAGTTGCCGCTGAACTCTATCGAGATTATTCCCCTTCTCACGTCCTGGATGTAGCTCTTCTCCGATTCGCTGATGAGATCGGTGTCGGGGAGTGCGTAGTAATAGCCCGACCATCCGTCGGAGATTTTTCCGACCTTGAGCATCTTTAGGTCCCTCGAGAGAGTTGCCTGGGTGACCGAGTAGCCTTCCTTTTCCAGAAGGTCAAGGAGAGTGTCCTGGTTGTCTATGCGGTTGTTCTTGATTATTTCTTTCAGTGTTGACAGTCTGTTGTTTCTTTCTTTCATCGGTGTATACCTTCTCTTTTGCATTTTTATGCAATCTTCATACAGTGTAATAATTATATTTATGCAAATCAACCCCGTCAGAAATCTGTATTTTTCCATAATATGATGTTTTTTGTGAATTATCTTGCATTGTTCCTGCTCTTTGTATACAGCGCCGTGCATGAGATTCACTATTGAGAAAACAGAGGTTTGAATGTAGGATTCTACCAGGATTATGTCAGATTTCCAGATTTGCATTCTCTGCTTTCTGTATGTCACAGCAGAGGTTTTCGCAGGCTTTCTCCTCTCCCGCTTCGGAAGATGGAGGAGCGAGTACGTCAGAAAGTTCATCCACATACTTACATCTCTCATAATCGTTCCGTGCGAATACTGCATCAGGAGTCCGTACTGGAGACCCGTGATTCCAGCCCTCTTCATAGCCATAAATGCATTTGCAGTTCTGTCGGGGCTTATCGGACCTCTGGGTATCAGGAATCCGAAGAGGAACATCGGCCTTGTCCTCTATCCTGTGTCCGTCACGGCAGTCGTGCTTCTTGAATCCTTCGGGATAATAGCAGCGTCAAGTGCCGTCTGCGGCGTCCTCATAATGGGTTGCGGAGACGGAGCCGCCGCAGTTGTGGGTACGCTCTGGGGCAAGCACGGCTACACTGTCTACGGGAAATACCGTAAGAGTCTCGAGGGAAGCCTTGCCATGGCTGTGGCGGCTTCGGCCATCGTCCTCATCTTTACGGATATGGGGATAATCCCCGCCCTTATCATCGGCCTCGTCATGGCGGCAGTCGAGAACATTTCCCCCTCATCGGTTGACAATGTATCGGTTCCGCTAGCTGCCGCTTTTATTGTAGAATTGTTCGTTAAGGCTGGTGTGTGATGCAGAGTATTGTCTCCCTTCTTGATGATAAGATATCTCTTTTACCGTTCTGGGGAATAATCCTCATATACATGGGTGTGCTTCTCGTCATGGCCATTCTCGCGGCATGGAAAAAGTGGCTTACGGGTAGTGGAATCCTCGGCGCCGTCACTCTCGGTTTCATGGTGCTCTATCTCGGGGGCTTCTCATGCTTTGTGATATTCCTTTTCTTCTTCGTATCGTGTTCGGTGCTCTCGAAAATAAAGAGGGCTTACAACAGCCGTGAGAAGAAGGGAAGTCAGAGAGACCTCATGCAGGTCATCGCGAACGGACTTCCGGCAGTGCTTGCTCTTCTTCTCTCACGCACCCCGTCATTCCGCAGCATTGCCGTTATTGCCTTCTCGGCGTCTGTTGCGGAAGCCGTTGCCGACACTTTCTCCAGCACATTCGGGATAATGAGCCGTCACGATCCCGTGTCAATCATAACATTCACCCGTGTTCCGAAGGGAATAAGCGGGGGAGTGACAATTCTCGGACTGGTGGCGGGAGCCGCAGGTGCCGTGATTACGGCCATTCTTCACGCTTTTGTAATCTACTCCGACTGGCACCATGTGCTCATAATATCGGGCACGGGATTCATCGCCTCAGTCATAGACTCGGTCCTTGGTGCGACAGTGCAGGAACACTTCAGAACAAAGGACGGAACTCTTACCGAACATGAGTGGAACGGAGATGAGAGAAACATGAGGGTGAGGGGAATTCCCGGCTTCGATAATGACATGGTCAATCTCACCTCCGGGCTTCTTGCACTCTCTCTCAGCCTCCTGCTGACTTCCCTGACAGTCAGATAATTATTATCTCAGATCAAGAAGAAAGAAGGAGCAGTTATGGCCAAAACAAATATGACGCTAAGAATAGAACCTGAGTTGAAAATGAGGCCAGCGTTCTTTTCAAATCTCCGGAAATGGACTTGAGTACAGCTACGGGTATCTTCTACAACAGGCCCTCAGATGTCACGCTCTTCCTTTTGGGGTGAAGATTGATGAGCCGAACTCTACTGCCTGCAGGGCGATGGAAAGGGCTGAGAAGAGAGAAGACATCCACGGGCCCTTTGACAGTGTTGAAGAAATGATGAAGGCTCTTGATGCTTAGACCCGGATTTTCCGTACAGTTCAAGAAAGATTACAAGAAGGCAGTCTGGAGAGGTTCCGACCCGGACAGGCTTTCTGTTGTAATGGCATCTGCTGGAGAAGTTTTGAAAAAGCATTCTGCGCCTTAAAGCGCATGAGAACGGTATCGTCATGAAGAGCGTGCTCCCGAACGGCAGAGAAGACAGAAGCGGATTTCTGAACACGGAAATCGTATGAGAAGTATAATCTGAAATTACACAGGGCGGGACCGTATCCGGAAACGGTCTGTCTGTTTCCATTTTCTTCAGGTTGTCTGCGAATCCCGATTTCGAGAAGAAACAGTCAACCGTATCACGTATAAGTCCGTCGGGACGGTTTCATCATCATAATTTATCGTCATTGGATTCAAAGTGACATTCCGCTTGTCTCTTCGGATGTCGCTTTGAACGATAGTTGTGCCTGTGCCGGTCATTCGATGCAAAATAAATATGGTGGAGAAAAAAGGGATTGTATTGTAGAATGTGAGCATGAAGGACATAACTGTAAACGTACGTTCATTCGAAGATATAAGGGCAAGAGGCGATTATATCTACGTAGACAAGACTAAGTATGTTTACTCTCTTGTCAGAAGAGAGCTCAAGAATTATTACTTCATCTCGCGTCCGCGCCGCTACGGCAAGAGCCTGATGTGTTCGACGCTTCATGCCCTCTTCGAAG
>CAZKIT010000029.1:0-14421 GCA_964552905.1 uncultured Spirochaetaceae bacterium | reverse complement strand
TTGCCTTGGAGTCGTTGTGTCCGACGTCACCGATGCAGAGAACGTAGCCGATGATTCCGTCGCCGTTGCGGTCTACGACTGCCGGATCAGCGGAAGCGAGATAATCTGTGATAAGCTGGCCCTGAACTGCGCCGCCTGCTGCAGCATCGAAACCTACATAATATGTAGAGTCGTTCCAGTTCATGGATTCCATATCGATTTCACCTGTTGTCGGGTCGGACGGCTGTCTGTTGTAGAATACAACCGGCTTGTCCTTGTTTGCCGTTACGGCAGCAGTAGCTGCTGCTTCACCTGCACCCTGAGCGAAGAGTGAAAATGTGAGAGCGAGAACCGTAAATAATACGATCAGTTTTTTCATACTTCAAAATCTCCTTTTTTTCATGTATGTGGATTCATTGTAGTAACCGATTCCTGAAAAAAGAAACAAAAATTTTTCTGTAAAAAATCAGCAAAACAACATCCTTTTAAGGTAAAAACATCGCTAAAACCGCTAATTTATCAAAAATAAGGGCATTATTTTTGCTGTATGGATAAATATTTCTCAGATTATTTGGGAATACATCAATTTATATCTTTTGTTTAGTTTGTGGCGATTTATAAAAAATTATCTTTCTTTTGTATAACAAAACCGTCATCCGGACTGCGCCAAAGGGGACTTCCGGTCAAAAATATACACATTGTCTGCATTTCACGGCCGCTTTGATATAACAACGCCCGGGAAATCCCGGGCGCTGAGCTTGTTAATTCTGGTTTTCTATAAGGATTGAATAATCAATATCCCTGCTGGCACATAGCATCAGCGACCTTCTTGAAGCCTGCGATGTTTGCACCCTTTACGTAGTCGATATATCCGTCAGCGCACTTGCCTTCTCTGACACATGCAGCGTGGATGTTTCTCATGATGCCGTGGAGCTTCTCGTCTACTTCCTTTGCATCCCAGTTGTAGTGCATTGCGTTCTGGCTCATCTCGAGGCCCGATACCGCGACGCCGCCTGCGTTTGCAGCCTTGCCGGGTGCGAACGGGATTCTTGCCTTCTGGAATGCCTGGATTGCCTCGGGAGCGCAGCCCATGTTGCTTGTCTCGATGACGTACTTGACGCCGTTCTTAATCAGCATCTCTGCATCCTCGCCTCTGAGCTCGTTCTGGAGAGCGCACGGGAATGCCATGTCGACCTTGACTTCCCAGGGCTTTCTTCCCGGGACGAACTTTGCGCCGAACTTCTCTGCATACGGAGCGACGACATCGTTGTTGGATGCTCTCAGTTCGAGCATGTAGGCAATCTTCTCGGGAGTGTTGATTCCTTCCTCGTCGAGGACATATCCGTCAGGTCCGCTGATTGTGACAACCTTTGCACCGAGTTCAGCTGCCTTTGTGACAGCACCCCAGGCTACGTTACCGAAACCGGAGATAGCAATTCTCTTGCCTTCGAATGTATCACCGTGAGCCTTGAGCATTTCGTTTGCGAAGTACATCGTTCCGAAGCCTGTTGCCTCAGGTCTGATGAGAGATCCGCCCCATCCCCAGCCCTTTCCGGTGAGGACGCCCGTATTCTCGTCTCTGAGTCTCTTGTACTGGCCGTACATATAACCGATTTCTCTTCCGCCGACTCCGAGGTCGCCTGCCGGGACGTCTGTGTCGGGTCCGATATACTTCTGGAGCTCTGTCATGAACGAGCGGCAGAATCTCATGATTTCAGCATCGCTCTTTCCCTTCGGGGAGAAGTCCGAACCGCCCTTACCGCCACCCATCGGGAGCGTTGTGAGAGAGTTCTTGAAAATCTGTTCGAAGCCGAGGAACTTGAGTGTTCCGAGTGTTACGTTAGCGTGGAATCTGAGTCCGCCCTTATATGGTCCGATAGCATTGTTGAACTGGACTCTGTAGCCTCTGTTCACCTGAAGCTCATGGTTGTCGTCTTCCCATTCAACCTTGAATTCAATGACTCTGTCCGGTTCGACGATTCTGTCGAGAATCTTGTTCTTGAGATACAGCGGATTCGAGTTGACTGTATCGATTACAGATTCGATAACTTCTCTAGCAGCCTGGATGAATTCCGGCTGTGCAGGGTTCTTTCTCTCGAGCTCTGCCATGAATGTATTAAGATCGTACATAGTAATCTCCTTATTACTGCATATAAGCGTAAACCCGCTTTGTCCAACAGTCAATCTTTAATTTTTTCTTCGATTTTTCTTTACATTTTTAATCATATCTTTAATTTTTCACATGATTTTTGATGATATCCGAAGGATTTTACAAAAGTTCCGTTTTTCGGGCCGTTTTCTTATTTTCTTTATCTGCAACAACTTGATAAAATGAATAACTGATTGTTTCATACTCCATTTTGTCTTATGATTGGGTAAGAACGCAGAATGGGGGGATCATGTTTTCCGTAAACGACAGTGAAGAAGTCAAGAAAAGCGCGAGAGTAATCGACTTTCACTCCCATGTACTGCCTGCGCTTGACGATGGAAGCAGCAGCCCCGAAATGTCAGTCGAAATGCTCCGTCAGACGTACGGTCAGAAAATCAGAAAGCTCGTTGCAACGCCGCACTTCTATCCGGAAAGGATGAATCTCGACTCCTTCCTCGAGAGAAGAAGTGAAGCGATACGGAAACTTCTTCCATATTATAATAAGGAAGAGATGCCCACAGTCTATGTGGGAGCCGAAGTCGCCTACTACCCGTCCATCGGAGACGGCGAGATAATCAGAAAACTCTGCATAGCCGGCACGGACACGATTCTCATCGAGATGCCCTTCTCACGCTGGTCGGGCTATGACATAGAGAACATTCTCAAGCTTAAGAGGGACCTGGGTCTCAATGTCGTCATCGCCCATATCGAAAGATATATGGACTGGCAGAAGAAGGATACCCTCCCATCTCTCGTCGAAAACGGAATAAGGATACAGAGCAACAGTGAATTCTTCCTCTCCTCGAAGAGGGAGGCCATGAAGCTCCTCGAAAAAGGATACATACACATCCTCGGCTCCGACATGCACAACACTACGACAAGAAAGCAGACTCTCGAGGAGGCCAAGGAGGAGATAAAGAAGAGGCTCGGAGAAGAATACATCCGCTCTGTTCTCATGAACACGAAACCTCTCCTCGAGGGTGCGGTTTCTATCGAGAACCTATGAATTAGTTAAGACTAACTCTTTTCACTTTCCCCCGTTCTCATTAGAATGCGGCCATGAAATACATCATCGCCATTGCATTCTGGTTCCTGTACTGGGGAATCTGCTTCACCTGTACAGGTTCGGACAGAAAGAATCTCATCGGCCTCAGGTCATACCCCGACGCGATTCAGGATAAAGTCAGGGAGAAAGGACTTGTCAAAGAAGAGAAGAAATCTCCCTCGATAATCTCTATTCTCGTCAGCAACACCCTTCTCTTCACTGTTGTTTTTTCCGTTATCGGACTCATCTTCAGACGCGCGCTTGCATTCGAAGGTTACCTCGATGCCTTCATCTACTTCCTCGTTCTCGGCGAGGGACTGGGGCTCTTCGACCTTGTCGTCATAGACCTCCTCTGGTGGAGAAACACGAAGCGTATCCGGTTCTCGTTCATTCCGGATAAGGAGGAGTATCAGAATCCGGAGAAGCACCTCGGATCCTTCTGGAGAGGCATTCCCATGTTCGCGGCAGTTGCCGCTCTCACGGCACTTATCGTGACAAAGCTGTAGAACCGGATCCCCGGCGTTGCGGATAAGATCTCTCTTACTGCGGAGCAAGACTCTGCTGCATTGTCACATATGGCGCGGTCAGGTCTGAAATATGTATCCCTCTGCCCGTTTTCCGGTCGTACAGTCCCGGAATGTCATATGCTCCGGACAACCGAATTTCCATCAGCAAAACGTTTTTTCAAGTACACAGTGAAACCCTGAGCTTGATATCCTCCATCATATTGTCTAATGTTATGAAATCTGTGTGACAGAGGAAGCGGAGAAAAGACATGACATTGAACGAACTTAAGGTAGGTGAAAGGGCCAGAGTGCTTTCAGTTGACGCCGAAAGGGAGCTCAGACACCATTTTCTGGATATGGGGCTTACCCCGGGGACTGTGCTGACTCTCGTGAAGGTCGCGCCGATGGGCGACCCCATTGAACTCAATGTACGCGGCTATGAACTTACGCTGAGGATTGATGATGCGAAGAGAATAACGGTGGAGGCCGCAGAAGACAAGGCGGAGCCGGACAAGGCAAGTCCGGTAACGGGATACGCGGAGCATCCTCATATCGGGGAGAGCGGAATCTATCATGATCCGGATGCAAGAATGGTTGTTCCGAAGGAGAAGGAAGTTGTATTCGCCCTGGCAGGCAACCAGAACTGCGGCAAGACCACGCTTTTCAACCAGCTTACGGGCTCGAACCAGCATGTCGGAAACTTCCCCGGTGTCACAGTTGACAGGAAAGACGGCAGGATACGGGGGGAGAATGCGTCTGTCGTGGATCTTCCCGGCATATATTCCCTTTCCCCGTTTTCAAATGAGGAGATTGTCACAAGGGATTTTCTTCTCAGGGACAAGCCTGACGGAATCATCAACATAATAGACGCGACAAACATAGAGAGAAACCTCTATCTTACGCTCCAGCTTCTCGAACTGGATATTCCGATTGTCATCGCCCTCAACATGATGGACGAGGTCAGGGAGAACGGCGGAACAATCAAGGTGAACAGGCTGGAGTCAATCCTCGGAGTTCCCGTGATTCCCATCTCCGCATCGAAGAATGAAGGTGTGGATGAGCTTATCGAACACGCCATACACGTAGCCCGGTACAAAGAGGGACCGGGAATGCAGGATTTCTGCCGTCCTGACGGAGGAAGGGAGGAAGTCGCCGTGCACAGGTGCCTGCATGCAATCATGCACCTCATAGAGGACCATGCTGAAAGAACCGGGATTCCTCTGAGGTTTGCAGCCTCCAAGCTAATCGAAGATGACAAGCCGATACTTGACAGCCTTCAGCTGGATCAAAACGAGAAGGAAACCCTTGACCACATAATCAGACAGCTTGAGAGTGAAGCGGGAACCGACCGCGAGGCTGCCCTTGCCGATACCCGTTTCTCGTTCATCGAGAATGTATGTGCAATGACCGTCGTAAAACCGAAGGAGTCAAAGGCCAGGTTGCGTTCCGCTGCGGCTGACAGAATCCTCACCGGCAGGTACACCGCCATTCCCGCATTCCTCCTTATCATGGCAGCGATATTCTACATAACATTCGGGCCGGTCGGGACCGCGCTCAGCAATGGCCTGGAATATGTCATCGGAGTTCTCACCGATCTGACGTCCTCCGGTCTTGCTGCACTCGGGATAAACCCTGTGGTCAGGTCCCTTGTAATCAACGGAATATTCACGGGAGTCGGAAGCGTACTGAGCTTCCTTCCCGTAATACTTATTCTGTTCTTCTTCCTTTCAATCCTTGAGGATTCGGGTTACATGGCACGTATTTCCTTCGTTATGGACAAGGCTCTCCGAAGACTCGGACTCTCCGGAAGGAGCTTTGTTCCCATGCTCATCGGGTTCGGCTGCTCCGTTCCTGCCATCATGGCCACAAGGACGCTGTCATCAGAGAGGGACAGGAAGATGACCATACTTCTCGTGCCGTTTGCATCCTGCTCGGCAAAACTTCCGATTTATGCCCTCTTCACTGCAGCATTCTTCTCCTCGTCCCGTGCCCTTGTGATAATCGGGCTGTACCTTATCGGTATTGTCGTCGGAATAATCACGGCACTTGTCCTGAAGAAGTTCGGCTTCAAGGGAAACCCTGTTCCGTTTGTCCTCGAGCTTCCGAACTACAGGATGCCGACTCCGAAATCCGTTCTGCAGCTCATGTGGCAGAAGACAAAGGACTTTGTCACAAAGGCTTTCACTGTCATATTCCTTGCTTCAATCATCATCTGGGCACTCGAGACATTTGACTGGAGGCTTAATGTGGTGACGAATCCGGAAGACAGTCTGCTTGCAATGATAGGTTCTCTTACGGCACCTCTTTTCAGACCGCTCGGATTCGGCGACTGGAGGATTTCAACTGCCCTCATAACAGGTTTCACTGCAAAGGAGAGTGTTGTCTCCACCCTCACGATACTGCTTGGCGGTTCAACTGCGGCCATGAAGAGTCTCTTCACTCCTCTCACATCCTTCGTATTCCTTGTCTTCACACTTCTGTACACACCCTGTGTTGCGGCAATCGCCACCGTGAAGAGGGAACTCGGAAGTCTCTGGGCTCTCAGGGTTGTCGTACTGCAATGCCTCATAGCCTGGATTGTCGCATGGCTTGTACACCTCATGGGAGTCCTGGTTTTCTAGAAGAGGAGCGACATCCCCGTGTTCGCTACAGTTGCAGCTCTCACGGCACTTATTGTCACGAAGTTGTGAACTACTCGGCAACTGAATTGCCGAGGATTCCCGCTTTACCTCCTAAAGTTCCGAAAAAAACTCGTATGTCTTCGGATACTTCTTCACCGTACTGCTGATGATGCTGTAGAGCTTGTTTTCATCCCCGAGATAGAAGAACGAGAGGAAAACAGCATCCGAGAGAGAATCTTCGACATCCTCAATGTCATCTGTATCTTTGACTTCCGCCTTGTACTCATCGGCATAGGCACTGAATTCGGCCCTGAGTTCACTGTCTTTGATCGAACTTTCGACACTATCGAGATAGTACGTGTGCGCTTTCTTCATCTGTGTGAGTTCGTCCCCTGCACACGACACAAGAAACATAAGTGACAGAAGTGCTGCAACGAGCACTGCACTGAGTCTTTCCTTCATGATTTACCCTTCCTTTCTCTCATGCTACCACAGTACACGGGAGCGATAAAGACTCACTAGATATCTCTTTCCTCATTATCTATAATGACAGCGAGGAAAAGAGATGATCAACACGCTTTACAAGATATCAATCTGGATTCTGGCAGTCCTTCTTTCGGTTTTGATTGTACTTATAGCAATCGTCGGCGTCGAGGAAAGCACTCTCAAGGTGCTCGGCTGGATTACAGCCGTTTTCATCCTCTCATCCGCTGTTCTCTATGTTCTGAAGAGAAGAAAGGAATAACATGTACTATCAGCTGGACGAAACCTGGGTTCCCTTCTCCTCCCTGATGCTGAAGCACATCTACAATGTTCTTCTCATCTGCTCTGACTATGACCGATTCATGCTCGAGGAGGACGGAAGAGTCGAGGAGGAACTCTACAAGGAATACACATCTCTCGGACTCAGCAATCCGCCGAAGATCACGCACACCAACAATGAAAAGGAAGCACTGGAGGCACTGAAGAGCCAGAGCTTCGATCTTGTGATATCGATGCTGGACCTGGGCTCGGGAAGAGTCGAGGCCCTGGCAAAGGCCGTGAAGGATTACAATCCCTCCCTTCCGTTCATCGCCCTCTCCCCATCTCCCGACCACAGAAAGGCAAAGGTTCTCAGGGGCGAGAACTGTCCATACATCGACTATCTCTTCTACTGGCTCGGTAACCCGTCGCTCTTTCTAGCGATGATCAAACTCATCGAGGACGCCATCAACATCGATCACGATACCGAGGAAGCCGATGTCGAAGTCATCCTCTTCGTCGAAGACTCCGTAAGATTCATCTCCTCATATCTTCCCGAGATATATACTCTCCTCATCAGGCAGAACAGGGCATCGATCATCGAGGCCCTCAACGACTGGGGAACGAAGCTGAGAATGCGCGGAAGGCCGAAAATCGTGCTTGCCCGCACCTACGATGAAGCCGTCGGAATCTACGACAGATACAGGGAGAACATCCTCGGTGTAATCACCGATCTCTCATTCCCCTCGCCGGAGGGAAAGGAAGGAGCGGGAGAGAGACTCACGCTCTATGTGAAGAAAGACAATCCCGAGCTTCCCGTCCTCATCCAGTCAACGGACATCAACGGATGGGAGACGGCGAGGAATGTCGGCGCGGACTTCATATGGAAGCTATCTCCCGACAGATATGTCGAGCTTGCATCATACTTCACGCAGAAGTACAACTTCGGTCCTTTCAGGTTCATAAACCCCAAGAACGGAGAGACGATAGCAACCGCATCCAACATGAAGGAGCTTCAGGAGACCATGATGAAGATTCCCCTCGACTCCTTCGCATACCACGTCAGAAGAAACGACTTCTCGCGATGGCTCAGGGGGCAGTCGCTCTTCTCTCTTGCCTCCACCCTCAAGCCGATTACGGCTGACAGGGACGGATCGGACGCAGAGAAGAAGAGAGAACTCATATACCAGACGATAAAGAAGTTCAGGAAGGAAAGGACAAGGGGAAGCATCGCCGAGTTCAGAAGGGAAAGCTACGACGAGACATTCCTCTTTGCCCGTCTCGGAAAGGGATCGCTCGGGGGAAAAGGACGTGGACTTGCATTCCTTGCAACGGAAATGAAGGCCTCGAAAATCAGTGAAAAGTACCCCCAAGTATATCTTTCGATTCCTCGCACCATAGCCATCTCCACCGAGATATTCGACCGTTTCCTCGCCGTAAATGACTTCACTCCCGGTGACTTCACGCTGATGGAAGACAGCAAGATACTCTCCACCTTTCTCTCGGCAAAGGTTCCCGAAGACTTCAGACTCGACATGAAGAGAGTGACGGAGGTGATCCACGTTCCGATGTCGGTAAGATCCTCCTCTCTTCTCGAAGACAGCCACTTCCACCCATTTGCAGGTGTCTACGAGACATGCATGATTCCCAATACCGGAAGCGATGAAGAGAGACTTGAAGATCTTCTGAAGGCCATCAAGACAGTCTGGGCCTCCACATACTTCTCACGCGCAAGGGAATACCTCAGACGCACCGGACACGCTGTGGAAGAGGAGAAGATGGCAGTCGTCATCCAGCAGATAACCGGCTCATGGCACGGACGATGGTGGATGCCGAATATCTCGGGAGTCGCAAGGAGCCTCGACTACTACCCTGCAGGAAACCGTAAAGCCGAAGACGGACTGGGGATGCTTGCATTCGGCATGGGCAAGACAGTCGTCGACGAAGGTGCCGCATTCCGTTTCTGCCCTGCAAAACCCCAGATACCCGTCACCTCACTCAACGGAAGATCGAGTCAGCAGCGTAAGTTCTACGCTCTCGACAGGACAGTTTCCTTCGACCCGCAGAAGGACATAGACAACCTCGTCCAGCTCGATATGTCCCTCACCTCGGACATGTCCCGGGCCGTGAAGGGAATAATGAGTGTCATACGACCCGACGGCTTCGTAAGCGAGGATCCGAATGACACGGGATTCAGAACGCTCACGTTCAACGGCGTCGTGAAGTACGGAATGCTCTCACTGCCTCAGATCATCCACGATATTCTCGACCTGGGGCAGAGGACGATGGCGGAGCCCGTCGAAATAGAATTCGCAGTCAATACGGAACATGCGGAGAGACCTGACTTCTCGATACTGCAGCTGAGGCCCATATCGAGTACGGACCGGTTCGAAGACATAGAAGTGACAGATGAGGATGAGAGGAATGCGCTCATTTTCGCACCCCGCGTCATGGGTAACGGAAGAGTGAAGAACATCCATGACATTGTCATCTTCAAGAGAGACAGGTTCAGGCGGAGCGAAATGAGGGACATGGCGAAGGAACTCGAGGACATGAATGCGTATTCGGACGACGAGTACGTCCTCGTTGCCGCAGGAAGACTCGGCTCCTCCGACAGCTGGCTCGGAATTCCATGCTGCTGGTCCCAGATATCGAAAGCTCATGTAATAGTCGAGACGGGAAATGAGGAGATTCAGGCAGAGCCGAGCGAAGGCACGCACTTCTTCCAGAATGTCACAAGCCTGGGCTGTCTTTACATGACGGTAAACCCTCTTCTCAAAAACGGAAGAATAGAATATGACAGAATATACTCGCTTCCTCTCATAAAGGAGACAGAGCACTTCCTGAGACTCAGGAGCCCGGAGCCTTTCACCATAAAGGCCGACGGAAGAGAAGGAAGAGCAGTAGTGAGCAAGGAGAATGAACAATGACAGAACTGGCACTTCCGGCAGGAAGTCTCACGACAGCACTTACCGCATTCAACAACGGAGCCGACGCAGTCTACTTCGGTCTCAAGGAATTCTCCGCAAGAAAGGGGGCTGTGAACTTCTCCATCGAGGACCTCTCGAAGATAAGACGCTACTCTCTCGAAAAGGGAAAGAAGATCTATGTCACCATCAACACCCTCATCGACGACAGTTCGATAGAGCGTGTTCTGCCACTGCTCGACGCTGTCTCCTTTTACGGTAACGACGGAATAATCATCCAGGATCTGGGACTTGTGGAAATCATCCGCAGGCACTATCCGGATTTAAAGCTCCACGGCTCTACACAGCTTGCAGTGCATACTGTCGAAGGAGTAAGGGAACTCCAGGACCTCGGATTCGAAAGAGTCGTACTCTCGAGGGAGCTGACACTGAAAGAAATAGAGAACATAAGAAAGAAATGCCCCGACATTGAACTCAAGGTATTCATCCACGGAGCACTCTGTTACGGCTTCTCGGGTCTCTGTTCCGCCTCCTATCTCAAATGCGGACGCTCGGCGAACGGAGGTGCCTGCGCCCAGATCTGCCGAAGCTGGTTCAGAGATGACGAAAGAGAAAGAAACGGCTATTTCTTCAGTATGGAGGATCTTTTTCTGGGAGAAGAACTCAAGATTCTGAGAGACATGGGAATCGACAGCGTGAAAGTCGAGGGACGACTGAAGAGCCCCGAGTACACTGCAGCCTGCGCCAGATACTACCGTGCCGTTCTTGACGACAGACCCGTTACAAAGGAAGACGAGGATGCAGTAAGAACAACGTTCCTGCGTAAAAGCGGCAACGGCTATTTCAACTACAGGAAGAACAGACCAAGCCTCCTCAGCGGCGACTGGCCCGGCCATTTGGGTCTGTATCTGGGCAGAATTGTCGAGGACAGAGGCTCCTCGTGCTTTCTCGAAACGGAGGAAAGGCTCGAGAACCATGACGGCATCCAGTACTTCACACGGGAGGAGTCGTCAAATCTTCTCGAAGCAGTGAAGTCATCCGCAGTCATCAGAGGAGCCACGCCGGGCGGATATATATTAAGAAAGGACAATAAACAAAGTCTTCTCAACAAGGATATATACAAAATTTCAGATTCAACCAAACGTGAGAAGATACCGAGTGACAATATACCGCTTTATCGTAAGCCGGTGCAAATAGAAGTGGAACTCTACCCCGACAGGATAGAGACCAAGGTGAAGGGAAAGTCATTCTCGGCTCCTGTGAAGGTGGAAGAATCGGAAAAGAAGAGGGACTTCAGGGAAACACTCGTGAAGCTCTTCTCCGAAAGCGGGACTTCTCCTTACACTCTCGGAAAGCTCGAGTATGTCAATCATACAAACTATGACTGGCCATTTGTGCAGCCGTCTCTGATGAAGGAATTCAGAAGGACCGTGTACGCATCCTTCACGGAACCTGAATTTACAACGCCGGCTCTCCATACCCCGCTCCATGTAGACGGCGGCTTTATGCTTCCTCCGAGAAATAAACTCAGCAAGGACCTTCCCTGGTCAATGGAAGTAACAAAAATCGACTCAAGAAATTACTTCACGTTCCCGCCGGTGACGTTCAACGAAGAGAAAACCTGGAGCGATATGCTGTCAGCCGTCAGGGGGTATGACAACGTATTCATCGGTCTCAACAACGTGAGCCAGATAAGGTTTGCAAAGGCACATCCGGAATACAGCTACTTTGCGGACATCTATCTCTATCTTACAAACAGATACACACTCTCCCTTCTTCTTCAGGAGATTCCTTCCCTCAGGGCGGGATACCTCTGGTTCGAGAGAGACTCTCACGGGGAGGAGTGGCCTTTCGAACCGTCGCCAAGTTTCTTTGAACCGCCCTATTTCATCTCCCGTACCTGTTACCGCCATGATGCGCTCGGGAAAGACTGCTCCGCATGCAGCGGAAAGGAAGATTACCGTTTAAGCCAGGGAAATGATGAATACAGGGTAAAAGTACGCAATTGCATGACGGTTCTGGAGCGCATAGTAAAAAACAACTAGGAACTTACACCCATTCAAGGGGAAGTGTTAGTTGACAGTTTTGACTTTCCGTGGTTATATAGGATTAGGTTAAGTTTCGGGTACTCCATCCCTGTCCGTATATACACCAAGAGCTAGCTTTGCGGTTAGCTCTGTTTTTTTTCACTGTCTCTCCGGTAATTTCTCTTTCGGATTCAAGAAAATATGCATATTGCAGTTTTACTCTTCCCTTCCGCTGTTTTTCTCCGCTTCACCGAGGAAATATGTCCACAGATTGTCTTTTGGAGGAGGTGCGACAACTGTCAGCTCTTCCTTCCTGACAGGATGCATGAAAGTAATCATCCTTGCATGTAGTGAGATGCCACCATCGGTATTACTACGCTCGGCACCGTATTTGAGATCCCCCTTGATATGCAGTCCGATTGCCTTCAGCTGGGCTCTTATCTGATGATGCCGTCCCGTATGAAGATGTATTTCAAGAAGATGATATCTGTCTGATGAAGCGATAAGCCTGTAGCTGAGTTTTGCAAGCTTGCTGCCCTTCACTTCCTTAGGATAGGCAATACTCTTGTTCTGGGCGGAATCCCGGACAATGTAATGAACCAGAGTCGCCTCGTCCCTGAGAGGTTTACGGTCGACTATCGCCCAGTAGGTCTTCTTTATGTCCGACCCCTTGAACATGCTGTTGAGTCTTATGAGAGCCTTCTCGGTCTTTGCGTATACAACGATTCCGCTTGTCGGACGGTCAAGACGGTGCGGAATGCCAAGATAGACATTCCCCTTCTTGTCATATGTTTTCTTAAGGTATTCCTTCACGTCATCAGCAAGAGTACGGTCACCTGTCTCGTCCCCCTGAACAAGCTCCCCGACTGCCTTGTTGACTATTATCAGATGATTGTCCTCATAGAGGATCTTCTCTTTGTCCAGCATTTACACCTCATCGAAGAGCGTAGGTTCAGCTTCCTCGCTCGTCTTTGTATCCTTTGTCTGTCTGATAGTCAGCTTCTCGAGCTCCTTGGTCGTCAGCTGGTTACCCTGTCCGGACGATGTCTTCAGGACCTTGAAATCTGCGAAACGGAATGTCTCTTCCGTCACTCTGTACTTCATTCCTTCCTTGTACTTCACATTGATGATGGCACTCTTGAAGAGACTTATCTTCTTTATCTTGGCCTTTTCAGGAACAGTCTGGTAGGTCTTGTCGAGAGAGAATGCGGAAACCTGGAATCGCTTGATCATCCAGACCTTCTTGTCTCCGATTTTATCACGGTAGATGATCGTGAAAATCTCCTGGCTTATGACATCCTTGTCTCCGTAGTTGATGTAGAAGATGCCTTCCTTGCCGGCAAAGAGCTTGTCCGTGACGCTGACGACCCTGTATTCACCGTTATTCTTCATGTAGAAGATCTTATCGAATGAACTGACCTTCAGGAGGCTCTCTCCCGTCTTGATGTTTGTTCCGAGATACCCTGTCTCGGGATCGTATCTGACGTCAAGATTCCTGACTGCCACCTCCTTCGCCGTCTTTTTCTCTATCGAACCGACAGTCGTCTTTCTCGCATATGTCTTTCTGTCGAACATGCCTTCAAGATCCGTAAGGTAATCCTCTGCATAATCGATGATGTGATCAAGTTTATACTGGCAGGCTTCGATTGCTCCGTTTATCTCGGCAATCTCCGCCTTGTTTTTCTCGATATCGAAGAGCGAGATTCTCCTGATTGGTATCTTGAGAAGTGTTTCGATGTCTTCAGGAGAAAGGGGAATATTCCCGAGTTCCTCCATGAACGGCTTAAAGCCGTCAATGACAGCCTTGTTGACCTTCTCCGCAGTATCCTTGTTCTCGATCTTCTTGTAGATTCTCTCTTCGATGAAGATACGCTCCATCGTCCTTGCCCTCAGCTTCTCCCTGAGGTGTGACATATCGATGTTGAGTTCATCCGTCAGGACCTTCACGAGGTGCTGTGCATGGAAGGTGATCATTTCGCTGATACCCACCTGCTTCGGAAGGTTGTCCACGATTACGAGAGGATTGAGTGCTATCTTCTTCTGGCAGTCAGTCGTTGCATAGAGGATATCTATCATATCCTGGGAGTAGACTCCCCTCTGCCAGCAGATTTCGATATTGGCCTTCTCCGCCGTATAATCCGTGATGGATGCTATCTTCAGCTGCCCCTTGCTGTCAGCCTTCTTGATGGATTCGATGAGAGCCGGAGATGTGACTTCGAACGGCAGTTCCTCGATGATGACCTTCTTGGGGTCTGAGGCGTTTATCTTCGCCCTTACCGTGACGCTTCCCTTTCCGTCATCGTACTGGCTGACATCCACGATTCCGCCTGTAGGGAAATCGGGATAGATCTCGAAGCTCTCACCCCTGAGAGCCTTCTTCTGGCACTCGAGGACCTCGAGTATGTTGTGGGGAAGAATCTTCGTGG
>CAZKIT010000028.1:0-14514 GCA_964552905.1 uncultured Spirochaetaceae bacterium | reverse complement strand
TCACACTCTGGGAGGACCAGGTTCTCGACATCCAGGTTCCGAGCAAGGTCGTCTATGTCGTGACAGAGACTGAAGATGCCGCACGCGGAGATACAGTCCAGGGTGTCACGAAGGATGCCGTCCTCGAGACAGGTCTCAAGATCAGAGTCCCCGGCTTCATCAAGCAGGGTGAAAAGGTCAGAGTCAACACCGAAACAAAGGAATATCTTGAAAGAGTCAACGAGTAATGTCGCCTCTTTCCCAGTCAAGCCCCCGGTTCTGCCGAGGGCTTTCTCTTTGTCTTATTCCGAAACCAGTGTATCGAGAGCGATCTCGATCATCGTGTTGAAGCTCAGCTGTCTTTCTTCGGCTGAGGCACCCTCACCGGTGAGAATATTGTCGCTGACAGTGAAGAGAGCAAGCGTTTCGACACCCTTGAGAGCACCGAGGGTATAGAGCTCCGCGCTCTCCATCTCTTCCGCCATGATGCCGAGTCTGTGCATGAGGGCCATCTTCTCGTCGTGTCTTTCATCGTAGAAGGCATCGGAAGAGAAGCATTCTCCGACCGTGACATTCACGCCTCTGGCACAGGCAATGTCGTAAGCGGACTTCATGAGTGAAAACGAAGGAACAGGAGCGTAGTGGAATGTGACTCCGAAGCGGTCGCTGTTCATTGCGTTGTCCGTTGCCGCAGCCTGTGCGATGAATACATCGCGAACATTCAGTTTCGGCGAGTTCGTTCCGCAGGTTCCGACTCTTATGAGACGCCTGCAGCCGTAGACGTCAATGAGTTCGTTTGCATAGATCGAGAACGACGGCATTCCCATGCCCGTTCCCTGGACGGAGACCTTCCTTCCCTTCCAGGAGCCTGTATAGCCTAGCATTCCTCTTGTACTGTTATAGAGGACAGGATTCTCGAAATACGTTTCAGCGATGTGTTTCGCCCTCAGGGGGTCGCCCGGGAGCAGAATGCGCTCTGCAATCTGGCCCTTTTGTGCAGAGTTATGAGGAGTTGCCATCAGTCATCACCTCCGAGAGCCTCAAGCCCCTTTGCATTCTGGACCTTCTCGGCTCTGATGTTCTTTACAAGGAGAGTGAAGACTACGAATGATACACAGAGGAGGATTCCAGAATAAACAGGAAGAATTCCCCACAGGCTGAGATGGGTCAGAAGGAGTCCCAGGAGGACAGGAGTTACAGTCTGGGCCGCCATGCTTGCAGCGTAATAATAGCCCGTGAACTGTCCGATCTTCTTCGATGAGCAGAGCTCCACTATCATCGGGAATGAACAGTTATGCACGAGTGACATTCCGAAGCCCTTGATGACCCATACGACATAGAGCATGACAGGGAACGAGTACTCGCCGTTCGCGCCCGTGACTTTTCCGGAAGGTCCGACAAACGTCATGATGATATAACCGATGAGGGTCACGCAGAGACCTGTGCTGATGGTCCATTTTCTTCCGATTCTGTCCGCAATCGTTCCTGCAGTTGCAAAGCCGATTACAGATGCAAGACCTCCGATTATCGTAAGAATCATCGTTGCACTGGAGACACTGTTGAGATAGTAGATCACATAGTTGCCGATGTATGTGCCGATTGCATTGTCTGCCATGAACCAGAAGAACTCGGCGGCAAGGATTGCAAAGAGCATCCTTCTGTTTGCCGCTGTCATCGGCTTGGTGTCATCCACAGGGTTCTCGATGGCTGCAAGCTTCTCGCCTTCGGCCATTTCGTCCGCCATCTCCTCCTCGATGCTGTTTTCCTTTATTGTGAAGAAGAGTACGAGAGCCGAGACTACCATGAGAACGGATGCTATGACGAACGGTACTTCGATGATGTACATCTTTCTCGCTTCGTCAGCGACGTTTATATATGATGAAAGCTTCAGGAAGATTCCGAGAACAGTTGCAGCGGCACCTCCGAGATAACCCATGATGTTGATGATGCCGTTTGCCTTCGCTCGCAGAGGCTTCGGGGTGATATCAGGCATGAGGGCGACTGCCGGATTGCGGTACATCATCATGAAGATGAGGACAAGTGCCATCGAAACCACCATCCCCGCAATGTTGTTGTAGTGGAAGAAAAGCGGAATGAACGGGAATACGATTGCCGATACGAACGTACCCACCAGGATGTAGGGCATTCTCTTTCCGATCGGAGTCTTCGTTCTGTCCGAAAGACGGCCGAAGATCGGCAGAAGGATGAGGGCCGCAAGATTGTCACATGCCATGATGATTCCGACGAGCCACTGGACGTTAAGGATATGCTCGCTGTTTCCGGCAGCCTTCAGTTCTGCAGATGACTGGCCGTACATGCGGCGTGCGAAGATATCCGTAAGGAATGTCGGACACCATGAGTCATAGACCTGCCAGAGGAGCAGGATACCGAAGAAAGCGAAACCTATGAGACAGGTCCGCTTGTAGTTGAGTTTCAGTTTTCTGGAATTGTCTGTCATAAAAACCCCGATTATGACTCATTATAAGACCGAACGGAAAACATTACGACAACTATGTTGTTAAAAAAGGATTAAAAGAGTACAACAGTCGGGTGACTGTAACTACGCTTGAAGAACTCGGAAAACTTATAAGTCTTACAGATGACGAGAGGAAATGGGACGAAAACGGTCCCAGCACCCTTCCCCTCCTGATCTCTGATAACATCGTCCCTCTCCTGGGTAATCCTGCAATAAGACGGCAGTTCGTGCCGAGTGCAGAGGAGAATGAGGACACATGCGGGACTCTCGATCCGCAGATGGAGAAGGAATACTCAGTCACTCCCCGCCTCGTCCGGCGCTACCACAACCGTGCGGCGTTCCTCGTCACTGACAGATGCTTTGCATACTGCCGTCACTGCTTCAGGCGACGTTTTGCAGGCAGCATGGTCGGCCCCTGCTCTGACAGGGAAATCGGGGAAGTGGCATCATTTCTGAAGAATCACGGCGAAATCAGGGAGGTTCTCCTCACCGGTGGCGACATGTTCACCCTCTCCGACGAGAGAATCGACTATCTTCTTTCAACACTCAAGGAAGCGAGAGAGGATGTCATCTACAGGCTCTGCACACGTGCGCTCGTGAGCAATCCCGCACGTTTCACACCGTCTCTCTTCAGTGTGATAGAGAAGAGTAATCACGGTGCACCGTTCTATCTGATGACACAGTTCAACCATCCCGGCGAAATAACACAGAAGGCCGAGGAGGTCATGAAGGACTTTGTGAAGGCAGGCATCCCGATGATGAACCAGACAGTGCTTCTCAAGGGAGTGAATGACTCTCTCTCCGTTCAGGCGGAACTCAGCGAAAAGCTCCTCATGAACAGGGTAAAGCCCTACTATCTCTTCCAGGGAGACCTCGTGAAGGGAACACGGCACCTCAGAGTCCCGGTAACTGAAGGACTCAGGCTTGAAGCGGAAATGAGAAGAGAGCTTTCGGGACTCGGAATGCCGGTATATACAATCGACCTTCCCCAGGGGGGCGGCAAGGTTCCGCTTTCGAACTGCTACCTCAAGTCTCTGGACAACGGAATCTGGACGATAATCACTCCCGATGGAGAGACAAGGCATTACCCCGACTGATCAGGGGCGGACGATGACGAGGCTGCCTTCCCTGTCACAGAGAGGCATGAGAAAGAATGCACCGTATTTCTCTTCAACATCCGACACTGCGCGGTATACAGACTGCGTCTTCCCGTCCGTATAACCGGAAAGGAGAATAACACCGTCGCGGCTGAGACGCGGGAAGAAATACTGCAGACCGGAATATGTGGACTGATAGAGCCCCGTGTCGATACGTATTGCTCGTTCTCGAGGGAAAATGCCGTTTCGGGGAACCACCCCTCTCTGATGTCGACCATTTCGGGATGAGGCATGCGGGAGAGCAGGCGGGATGAAGAATGCTTCCTTTCATACGGTGTGAGGGCAAAGTCCCCGGGCTTTGCTTCTACCGGAACCCGCATTCAGCGTTCTTGCGTGGAAGAAAAGCGATTCAGCGGAGATACAGGATTTCAGGGATTATCTGAGAGAGAGGTACTCCATGCTGTCTCCTGCCGTCAGAGCATAAAAATTCCCGGGAGTCCCGGGAACAAGTCTGTAACTGGAAAAGCAGGATCAGTAGCCGAGGAACTCGAGCACCCTCGAGATCTCATCACTTCTCTCCGAGCTTCTTGCCTCTCTGTATTCTTCCTCGCTGTAATCCGCATTGGTATCTGAAGTGAATGCCGGGAGAGGTACTGTGTCGGACGTCTCGGCTTCAAGCTTCTCCGCAATTGCATTCTTGAAGGCTTCAGATGCGACAATCGACTCAGCCAGAGTCTCCGCATCGTATCCGTCACCCAGCTTCTCCTTCACTGCACTCTCGAGTGCACTCATGAAAGTCTCGTTCTCAAGGAGCTCGTCAGCTATTTCATCAGAACTCTTTATCTCGCTTCTGACGCTTTCAGCAGCGGATGATATCTTCTCGTCAGTAGACTGTGCATACTTGCTCTCGATGTCGCCCATCTTCGAATCAACATAGCTGACGCTCTTGTCACCGACAGTGGTCATGAACGAATCATCCTCTGTAAGCTTTGCCGCAACCCTGTCGGCAATCTTGTCATCGTTCTGTCTTGATGCGAGATCCGTATCAAGAGGTTCCGTGACGGAAACAAGAGACTGGTTCTGTCTGTTTTCAGCTTCGGCCTTCACTTCGGCGGAATATGCCGCACTTCCTCTGTACGGATTGTAGAAATATGCCACACCGGCAATGAATAATGTAAGCACAACAGTTGCACTGAGAACGATTAGACTGGATTTTCTGCTCATTGTACCCTCACTTTTTTCATACTAGCACAGTAGGAGGCAACTTGTCGAGAAAGCTCTTCTTTCTCTTTGTCATTTATGATGGTCACAACCTTCTTCCCGCATGAAAAGAGTGTTGCTCCTATCTCTTTCTGGCTTTCACTTCTCTTTCTGAACCCCTCTTCACTGACACCGTCTCTCCGGAGGGCCCTCTGAAGTCTTTTCTCATACGGAGAAAGGACAAAGATTATCTCGCTGCAGTATTTAACAAAGCCCATCTCTTCGAGGATGGCGGCATTGATTACCGCAATTTTCCCTTCATCCTCTATTTCACGGCACATCCTGAGCGTCTCGGCAACCATCCATGGATGCGAGATCGAGTTCAGTTCAGCCAGTTTCTCCGGAGAGGAGAAGACGACAGAGCCGAGTTTCTTCCTGTCGACAGCTCCGTTTGAGATGACATCATCACCGAACGCCTCTCTTATTCTGTCAACATTGTTCTCGAGAGCCCTGTGCCCCAGAGCATCTTCATCTATGACAACAAACCTTTCGTCAAGAAGTGATGCAACGGTGTCCTTGCCGCTGCAGCTTTTACCTGTAAGTCCGATAATCAAGTGTGCATATCTCCCCAGGAGTGTCCCCTTTCCACAGATACCTTCAACGGTACCGGAAGAGAGACCGCCCCTTCCATTTTTTCTTTTATCAGGGCTTCCATCTCATCGGCCTCCTCAAGAGGAACCTCGAATATGAGCTCGTCATGCACCTGTAGCAAAAGCTTTGATCTGAGAGAACGCCCGGCCATCTCCGAGGTAACACCGAGCATGGCCTTCTTCATGATTTCCGCCGCAGTTCCCTGTATGACGGTATTGACGGCGGTTCTTTCCGCTGCGGCCTTCTCGGTCTTGTTGCGGCTGTTGATGCCGAGTATCTCCCTCACATGTCCCCAGTATGTCCTGACATATCCCTTTTCTTCAGCATCCTTCACGGTCGCGGATACGAAATCCTGCACTGTCCTGTAGCGTTCGAAGTAACGGGTGATGAAGGATGCGGCTTCATGACGTGATATCTCGAGTTCATTCGAAAGTCTGAAGGCCGACATGCCGTACATTATGCCGAAGTTGATTGTCTTCGCGACTCTCCGCTCTGCAGTCGTCACATCCTCGCTCTTCTTGTTGAAGATCATCGCAGCCGTATATCTGTGTATGTCCTCGCCGGAAAGGAATGCCTCCTGCAGTCCCCTGTCCCCGCTGAGCCATGAAAGCACCACAAGCTCAATCTGGGAGTAGTCCGCACTGATGAAAATGCACCCTTCGGAGGGAACGAATGCCGAACGTATGAGTCTTCCTTCATCCGTTCTCACCGGAATGTTCTGCAGATTCGGACTGCGGGATGAGAGTCTTCCCGTCGCAGTTCCGGTCTGAAGGAATGTGGTGTGCACCCTTCCGGTTGCATCCCTGAGGGTCGGGAGGACATCAATGTATGTGCTCTTGAGCTTCGAAAGCTGTCTGTATTCAAGAAGAAGAGCGATTATCGGATCCCCGCTGGACTTAAGACCCTCGAGTGTCGCCGTGTCAGTCGAATAGCCCCGCATGGTCTTCTTTCCCTTTTCAAGTCCGCGTTCCTCATACAGAAGACGGGAAAGCTGCATGGTCGAGTTGATGTTGAATGTGTAGCCGGCAGCAAGATAGATTGCCTCTTCAAGTTCCTTCACGCGGCTGTCTGCCTTCGCCTTGAGTTCATCCATCCTCTCGAGAGAGAGATAGATCCCCTCCCTTTCCATAGACTCAAGAACCCTTACAAGCGGAAGTTCCATATTTCTGTAGATGTCCTCCAGCCCCTTTTCATGGATCCTCCGTGATACGACTCTTGCGAGTCTTGAAGTATAGTCGGCACGAAGGGAACAGTAGCGTGCAATGATTTCCGTTTCCACGTCGGAGAATCTTCCCCCGTGCGTGATATCCTGAGCAGAGAGAAGCGTTGTCGAGAAGTACTTGCCGCAGAGTACGTCGAGGCTGTAGACTGCGTCGTTTGACGATATGAGCCAGCTTCCGAGCAGCGTATCATCTTCGATACGGCACTCGATCCCCCTTGCTGCCAGGATGGATATGATGCTCTTCGAAGAGTGTGCAGTCACCCTCATTCTGCCCGTCGGAAGGAAGGATGAGAAGATCTCGGTCATCTCGTCTTCCGTTATTCCCCCGTTACCCACGGGAACATATGTTGCCGTAAGGGGTTCCGGTGAGTATGCAAAGCCGAGTATCGGGGAAGACGGGACATAGTCTTCACTGAGGAGATAGAGGGCGATGACTCCGCCCTTGAAGGAGGAGATTCTCTCCCAGTCCTTCATTACCCCATCCCTGGTGCAGATGGTATTGTACATACCCTTTTCAAGAAGATATTTCTCCTTCTCGCCCAGAAGGGAACGGCTCTCCGTTTCTTCACTTTCAGTCTTCTCCGTTTCATTCTCCCCGTCCGTACTCTTTTTCCCGGTCCTTACGACAAGGGACCTGAGATTGAGGTTCTCGAAATCGGAGGAAGCCTCGGAGGGAGTGAAGTTTGACACACTGAGTGCATTGATGTCGAAGTCGTCGGGAACGGCATCAGAGCTCAGGACAACGAGCTTACGTGAAAGCTCCAGGCTCTCCCTGTCCTGGATGAGATTCTTTTTCTCGGACGGCTTGAGGTCATCAAGATGGCGGTAGATACCGTCTATCGAGACATATTCCTCGAGAAGCCTCCTTGCTGTCTTCTCCCCTATGCCGCTGACACCCGGAACATTGTCTGCACTGTCACCCAGGAGCGAAAGATAGTCGACAATCTGCTCCGGATAGACTCCGTATGCCTCTTTCACGCCTTCCCTGTCCATCATTGTATATCGGTTCTCCCCCTTCGCCTTAGGCGGTCTGAGAATCGAAACAGTGTCACTTACAAGCTGGCAGAGATCCTTGTCACCTGTAACGATGACTGTCTTCCAGCCGTACCGGGCAGCCACGGCGCTGACGGATGCCATGACATCATCGGCCTCGTATCCCTTCTTCGAGAGTACCGGGATATGCATCTTCTGAAGTGTGGACCTGATCGGTTCCACGCTTTTATGAAGATCATCCGGAGCCTTCTCACGGTTGGCCTTGTATTCGGGGTACATCAGATGACGGAATGTCGGTTCCCTTTCGTCCATCGTTATCGCGAGGCCGTCCATCCTGTTGTTCTTCAGAATGTGAAGCAGGGTCTGGAAAAAACCGTAATAGGCCGAAATGTTGTTACCGTTCCTGTCGGTCAGAGGACGGCTTATGAATGCATAATAGCTCTTGTAGATTATCGAATAACCGTCAAGCAGGAAGAGAGTCTTGTCGAGTCTTATGTCCCTCTTCTCCTCTTCCTTCTTCTTTCTCGCCTCTTCCTTCTCATTCACGAGGGCAAGGCGTTCCCGCTCCTTCCTTCTGTTTTCCTTTTCAATCAATTCCTGATCCAGATCTGCAGAACTGAAAAGTTCACCGTCCATAATACTTACTCCACGGAACAGTATAACCTAAAAGGAAGGGAAAAGAAATGTCAGTCCAGAGAAGAGAGAAGAGACTCCGCTGTGGCATTTACAGCGTCCGAGAGCTTCTCCAGGGACTCCTTGCTCAGGCATTCACCCATAGTCTTCTGGAACTCCCTGAAGCTGTCTGACGTAACGAAGTTTCCGAGTGCCTCCTTCCCCGAAGTGACTGCTGATGCAATGTTCCTGATGAACGCCTTTCCGTCAGCGGATGAAAGATATGACGATACCTTCTCGCTCTCCTCCTCTGTCATGTAGTCAGCATCGAGGACAAGCGAGGCGAACATGTTCTCGACGGCCTTCTCCTTATCGAATGCAGTACCGAAATACTTGTAAGAGGTATCAGGGAAAAAGAAGAAGATGGCAAAGAAAACAATGACTGCCACAATAAGGACAGTCACAAGACCCTTGAAGAGTGAGACATTCTTTTCAGCCATTGCATTCTCAGAGCATGTTCACAAGAATGCCGACTGAAACCGTCGTATCCCTGAGAGACGGTGTAAGCGCATCAAGGAACGAAGATGCCTGAGGCACACTTGCGTTATTATATGACAGTTCTGTCGGCAGAACGGCGGAAAGCGAAAGCGAAACCCTTCCCATGTTTATATCGAAAGCGCCCTTGTAGAAGAGAGTGGCGCTCTTTACGACATCGGCAAACGAGCCGGGTGTCACCCCGTTGTAGAACCACTGCGAATCGGTCTTAACTGCGGCGACTCTGAGTCCGGCGCCGACAAAGAATTCCATGAAGAAAAACTTGACCTTGAGGTTGACCGATGAATACAAATCATACGAATCGAGAAGAAGCTGCTTGGAAAACGATGCTCTTGCGTCCTCTTCAAGTGTAAGATAGCCGATATTGAATCTGAGATCCGCACCGAGTTTGAAGCGACTCCATTCAAGTCCCTTGAAATCGACAGGGGTGCTGCTTTCCGTATCAATCGGGAAATTTATGCTGTATGTCGGTCCGAACTGTAAGAATGATGCAAAAAGGGAAGATCCCAGAACAAACAACAGACAAAACACAACTATGAGTTTTCTTTTCATTTTCTAACCTGCAATACTCTAAACAATTTATATGCAAAAAAAGTTACAGACAAGACTTGATGTCCATTTTTTTCCGTTTTTGTTCCTCATATTCGCGGTCGAGCTCACTCAGCCACACGCTGCTGTCGGCATCGGAAGGCATTCGCCAGTCAGAACGCGGCGAAAGGGTGACCGCCCCGATCTTCGGACCGTCCGGAAGGCAGCTGCGTTTGAACTGCTGGCTGAAGAAACGTCTGATGAATGTCCTGAGCCATTTATAGACGGTATCTTCATCGTAGAGATCGCGGAATGCGTAGACGGCGAGACGGAATGTCTTTCCTGCGCCGAATGACTGTCTCACAATCGAGTACAGGAAGAAATCATGGAGTTCATACGGGCCGACGATATCTTCGGTGACCTGGTCGATTCCACCGTCCTTTCCCGGTATAAGCTCCGGAGAAACCGGCGTTGCCAGAATGTCATAGAGGACCGTCCTGCACTCATCATCACATTCATAATCCGCATAGTATGAGACAAGATTCCTCACCAGAGTCTTCGGGACTCCCGCATTGACGCCGTACATCGACATGTGATCGCCGTTGTATGTCGCCCAGCCCAGTGCCAGCTCCGAAAGGTCTCCGGTACCGACGACAAGGGCTCCGTTCTTGTTGGCGAGATCCATGAGAACCTGGGTTCTCTCCCGCGCCTGTCCGTTCTCGTATGTAACGGAATAATCATCAAGGCTCTGTCCGATATCCCTGAAGTGACACTTCACGGCTTCCGTTATGTCGACAGTGAGGAAATCCGTACCAAGCGAAAGAGAGAGCTTCTCGGCGTTGCTCTTCGTCCTCTTCGTTGTTCCGAAACATGGCATCGTGACACAGAGGATGTTCTTCCTGTCGATTCCCAGACTGTCAAAAGCCTTCACCGCCACAAGAAGGGCAAGCGTACTGTCAAGCCCGCCGGAGAGGCCGATGACACACCTTGAAGAGTGCGTATGTTGAAGTCTCCTTCTGAGACCGAGGGACTGAAGAGTGAGAACCTTCTCGCATCTCTTCACTCTTGACTCCCCGTCCTCCGGAACGAAGGGATGGGGATCCACAAAGCGTGTGAGTTCCGTTTCCTCCTCATCGAATGCTATGGGGATGTAGTCATAACCGCTGTCTCTGATCACAAATGTGTTTCTCTTCGATCTTTCGCTTTCCAGCCTGTCCGTGTCGATCTCGCTTACGAGAATCTCACCGAGACTGTACTGGCGTGACGCAAGGACAGCGCCGTCTTCGGCGATGATGTCGGCTCCTGTGAATACCATGTCAGTCGTGGACTCACCTTCCGAAGCATCACAGTAGATGTATGCGGACAAAGTTCTCGCACTCTGGTCCGTCACGAGATTTTTTCTGTACTCCTCCTTGCCGACAAGTTCATCGGATGCACTGAGATTGACGATAAGAGTGGCTCCCGCAACGGCAAGGTGCGTTGACGGAGGATCTGCAACCCACAGATCTTCGCAGATTTCCGCTCCGATTCTGAGAGATGTCGGAACCGATGCATCGAAGATTATTTTGTTGCCGAATCTGACATCTCCCCATTCGGTGTCGAGTATGATGTTCTCCTCGGGGCAGGGCGTGAACCACCTTGTCTCATAGAACTCCCCGTAGGTCGGAAGATTCTTCTTGGCAATGAAGGCAAGCACACGGCCGTCCTGCACGGCAACGGCTGTATTGTAGAGCTTGCCGCCATATGAAAGAGGATAACCGACGAATACGAGCATATCACTGCCGGCAGTGGCTACGACGATATCACCGAGAGCATTGTCTGCACTCGCGAGGAGACTCTTCTGGAAGAACAGATCTCCGCACGTATATCCGGTGATGGACATCTCGGGAAAAACAAGAACCTTTATGCCTTCCTTCCTCGCCTTGTCTATGAACCCTATTATCTCTCTGGAATTATATTCCGGATTGCCGACCCTGAGTGACGGGGACACGGCACCTACTTTTACAAAACCGTCTTTCATGACGGTAGGATAACACACATCTTCTGTTTTCGTTAAGAAATTCCTATAATCGTGGCATGAAGAAAATCGTACTCACAGGTTTCGGTTCCTTCGGAGACAACACCGTCAATCCGGCAGAAAGCATTGTCAGGGCACTTGAGAAGGAAGAAGGAATCACAGTTTTCGTTCTTCCCGTCGTATACGACAGATGCGCTAAGGTAATCGGGGACACTGACGGTGAGATATACCTGCATCTGGGGCTTGCTTCTTCGAGAGAAAGGATTACAGTCGAAAGATACGCCTACAACGAAAAGAATGCAAAGGCAGCAGACAATGACGGCATCCTGTTCTCCGGAGAGAAGATCGTCGAAGGCGGAGAGAACATTCTCACCACCCCGTTCGATACGGAGAGAATAGTCAGGGCCCTGGAAGGAGAAGAAATCGAAAGCGCCGTTTCGACGGATCCCGGACGCTACGTCTGCAACAACATCTACTACCACTCCCTCACAAAAGGAAGAAAGGCGCTCTTTGTCCATCTTCCACCCCTGGAAAAGCTTTCATGCGACGAAGGAGTCAGGGCTGTGAGAATAATCATCGGAGAGATCAGGTCTCAAGCATGATTCTCCTGAATGCGGAGATATCCTCCTCCTTCACCCCCTCATCAATGAGGAAGGCCCAGATACGCTCGGAGAGCGTCTCTCCGGGATACCTATCCATGTATTCGATGTAGTCATCGATGTCGCTTCTGTTCCGCATGACCTTCACAAGCGCGAAGTTCGAGACGAGATAGTCTCTGTACAGGGCCTCTTCGCTGACGCCGAGTAATCCGTTCACAAGGAAACTGACCACCCCCGTTCTGTCGCATCCTATCGAACAGTGAAAGACAAGAGGATAGTTATCTTCATCAGCCAGGATTTCAAAAAGTCCCGGAAGCACATCGATATTGAGAAGGAGGTAGTTTCCTCCGCTCTTCATGGGATAGTGTATGTACTTCACCCCGTCCCCTGCGACGGAAGATGAAAGAGAGCCGTATTCATCATCCTTCGTATCTCTCAGATCGACTTCGGTCTTTATGCCGAGTTCCTCGACAAATGTCCTTATGCCGTCTTCGGTTATCAGGGGCTCCCCTGTCCTGTTCTCGCTGAGCCTTGCACAGCGGTATAGCAGTCCCTGCCTTATATTGTCATTCCAGCCGCCCACGTCACGGAAGTTCGTGACACCGTCAATGTCAATCACCCTCGGGGCATGACCGGACACCGAGAATGACCCCGCCCGGGATGTTCCTTCAACCTTCCAGTAATAGGTTGTCCCGATGAAAAGATTCTCGAGGTCGATTGAGTTCGACTCCGTATGGTATTCACGGCAAGACGAGAAATCCTCATCCGTACTCAGAAGGAATGTATACTTCTTCCCTTCCTCCCCCTTCCAGGAGATATGTATCTTCTCGGGCTTCCCGCTTTCCTTCTGTCCCTTTGCATAGACTGTTGCCATCTCCACCGGTGACGACAGATACTCCTCAAGTACGGGTGAATGAACATCATAGACGACAGCCGTCGTTGAACACGAGACGGCAAGAACAAGAGCGGCGAGCAAAAGGATGATGATTCTTCTCATTGCCTCAGCTTAGCATATAGAGGAGAGTCTGTGCACGAAAGATTGAACTAACACGGAGGAAAGTCACAAGCTCAGATACATTAGTTGCAGGATTGCTGGCACGCGAGACAATCTTGATCTTATCATTTTCGAGATCCTTCAGCCTTTTTTCAGCTCTTTCCACAGCCTTGTCCATGTAGGGAAGAAGGAAATCGAAATAATCCCTGTTCTTTTCGTAATTTTCAATTCGTCCCTTACTTCTCAGATGATGTATCACGTCACTGCAGTCTCTGAGTTCGGCAGTTTGCTGGCAGAAATGAAGAAGAAACCAGAGCTCGAAGGAAGGATTGGAGAATGCAATATTGAGGTAGACCTCATCAGCAATCTTTCTGGCCTTCTCCAGCATTTCATCGGTATTTTCATCTCTGTCGAAAACACACCATACAACATCTCCGTTTCGGGGATCATAATCACCGGATCCGATAGAAGAAATCGCTTTCCGGACAAGCCTGTCCGCTGCCACAAGCATCAGAGTACTGCTTATTTCCTCCGGCTTCTCTGCGTAGAGATGAAGGTGCGGTATGACCGAATCGAGGAGAAGAAGGAAGAACATTCCCGCAAGGAACCCCAGGGCAGGTCTGAACCAGGGAAGCGTATCATTCCGGCTCATCTCGAGAGACGGTATGAGGAGCGACCAAAGAGAAGCCGTCGTCATCACTCCTGCGGCAAAGCCGATGAGAAACTTCTCGAGGCGCTGTGGCATCGATGACTTCAGAAGGAAGACCATGGCTGAGCCGAGGGCTGTTCCGAAAAACGGGATGAGAAGGATGAAAGCCATCTATTTCTTCAGAAACGAGAAGAATCCCTTCTTCTCTTCAACTTCCTTTACGGAAAAACCGGTAAGGGTGTAGCCGAGCTTTCCGAGAGCCGCCTTCAGCTTCTCCTCATCTATCGGGGAAGAGGAAACAATCACAGTCTCGCCGTTGTTCTTCAGCGTAGCCTTTACGCTCTTAACATTGAAATTCTGTCTGATGCAGTCGTTGACGTGACTTGTGCACATCGAGCACATCATGCCGTCTATGTTGGCCTTTGTCTCGTACATTTCTGTTCCTCCGTATTGACGGGAATATGGTAGCTTCAACACGAGTTAGTTTCAACTACCTCATAGTACGGGACAAAAAATACAGCCTCCCTTTTTACGGAGAGGCTGCTGACGCTGAGTGAGGAAATCAGAGCTGCGGGCCGGCTGCAACGAGAGCCTTGCCTTCTGCTGATGTTTCGTACTTTGCGAAGTTCTTGATGAATCTTGCGGAAAGATCCTTTGCCTTTGTTTCCCACTCGGATGCATCCTTGTATGTATCTCTCGGGTCGAGAATAGCAGGATCAACTCCGGGAAGAGAAGTCGGTACTTCGAAGTTGAAGTAAGGAATCTTCTTTGTGGGAGCTGTGAGAATAGCGCCGTCAAGGATTGCATCGATGATACCTCTTGTGTCCTTGATGGAGATTCTCTTGCCTGTTCCGTTCCAGCCTGTGTTGACAAGGTAAGCCTTTGCACCGCTCTTTTCCATCTTCTTGACGAGCTCTTCAGCATACTTTGTAGGAGGCAGTT